>JAIOII010000816.1 GCA_019912685.1 Kofleriaceae bacterium | reverse complement strand
GTGCTCCTGCGCGAGCGCGAGGCGCCGCTCCCCGAGTCGGCCAAGCGGTCGCACGAGCTCCTCGACGAGCTCGGCCAGCGCGGCGGCGCGCTCGTCTGGATCGAGGCGGAGGACGCGCTGCGCCTCGTCGGCGCCGAGCTCCTGCTCGACGCCGCCGGCGCCGCCGAGGTGCTGGTCGGCAAGCGCAACGCCTCGCGCGAGGAGGTGCTCGGGTTCCTCTTCGACGACGATGGGCTCGGCGAGCTGCTGGCGCCGCTCGTCAGCCGCGGCACGTCGTCCCCGCCGCGCGCCGCCCGCGCGGTGTGACGCCCGGATCAGGTCGCCGCGGCCGCGGCGGCCGCCGCCTTCATGGCGCGAAAGCGTTCCTGCGCCTCCGGCGTCCACGTCTCCTTCGGGTTGTAGAACTCGGCGAAGGCGCGCGCCCCCGCGGGCAAGACGACCCACGGCTGCTTCGACGACACGTGGATGTGCACGTCGGGCGGCAGCGCGTCGGGGTCGTCGAGCGTGCCGACGCGGACGAAGCGGCTCGCGTCACCCGCCCCGGCGTAGTTGCTCCACACCGCGAGCTTGCAGGTCGGGCACCGCCAGATCTTCTGGCCCTTGCCGCTCGCCGACGGCGTGAGGATGCGCTCCGGCTCGCCGGCGAGGAGCTCGACGCGCGACGCCTCGATGAGCGCGTTGAGCGCGAACGCCGTGCCGGTCTCGCGCTGGCAGTACCGGCAGTGGCAGCAGTGCACGATCATCGGCGCGGTCGTCATGCGGTAGCGGACGGCGCGACAGCCGCAGCCGCCGTCGATGGGATAGCTCGTCATGGGCACGCGTAGCTATACACCAGCGTGTGCGTGCGCTCGAAGCCGGGCTGGTACGTCGACGTGAGCCGGCGGATCGGCGAGCCATCGGCCTCGCGCTCGGTGCGCACCTCGAGCGACAGCGTCTCGCGCCCGTCGGCGCCGCCGAAGCGCCGCTGCGACGACAGCTCGAGGCCGTGATCGTCGAACGTGCGCAGCTCGACGCCCTCCGGCGTGCCGTCGCTGTTGTCGTCGCGCTCGCGCACCGTCCAGCGCTCGTACGGGCCGGTGTAGCGCAGCGAGTTGCAGTCGGAGAGCATCCCGGTGTCCGAGCGCGCGCACACGTTCTCGATGAGCGCGCCGCCGCCGGTGCCGAAGACGCCCTCCGCGTCGACCAGGTTCTCGTGGTCGCGCACCCAGCCGGCCGGGCGATCGTCCTGCCACGCCCACGTCTCGACGAAGCGATGCTCGGCCTGGCTGCCGGTGCGGGTGACGACCGCCTTGCGCCCGCCGACGACGGTCGCCGTCTCCTGGTACGCGATCGTGCCGTCGTCGTACGTGTGCGCGACGCGGACGTCGCCCTCGTAGCGCGAGGTCGCGAGCGTGATGATGTCGCCGCGCGTGAGCTCCTCGAGCGTGACGTGGCCGGCGTCGTCGCCCTCGAAGCGGTACGTCTCGCTGACCGCGGCCTCATCGGAGTACTGGCCGGTGCCGCCGCACGGGATGCGCCAGGTCACGCCCTCGTCGCCACAGCCGGCGCCGGCGCCCAGCACCGCGACGACCACGAGCGACGCACGCCTCACCTCCCGATCGTGCCACAGCCGACGCCGACGCATCCACCACCGCGTCGGCCGATGAGCGCGCGCCGAGGTCCGGGCTTCAGCGTCATCCTGGTACGGACCTCGGCCTCCTCCGGAAGCCGGGGCAGACGCATGCGCCGCACGACACCCGCGACGCAGTTCTCGATGTCGTTGGCGACGCCCTCGACGCGAACCTTGGTGACCCGGCCGTCGGCCAGCACCCGGAGCTGGACCCGGAGCACGCCGCCCAGCGCGGGGTTCACCTGGAGCGCACGCTCGTAGCAGTACCGGAGCTTCGCGAGCTCGCGGCGCAGGTAGCGCTTCACGATCGTGCGGTCGACCTTGCCGCCCGCGCTCTTCACGATCGGATCGGCGATCGTGACCTCGCCCTGCGGGACGTACGGGCGCGGGCCCCGCCCGGGCCCGAGCTGCGCGAACAACCCGACCACGAGCGCGATGGGCGCGAGGGCGTGCATGTCCCCTCCGACAGCGAGCATCGCTCGCGGGTTCCCGGCGCGCGCCGGGCGATCAGTGCGGGGCGGGCAGCCCGCGGGTAGCGGCGAGGTAGCGCAGGATCTCGATCGTCTTCGACACGTAGCGCACGCCGCCGGCCTCCTCGACGTGGACGTCCTTCGCCGACGACGGCGAGCCAGCGCCGAGCACGAGCACCGGGAGCGACTGGTGGTCCTCGCCCAGCAGCGTCGCCACCGGGTAGCGCGGCTTCATGAAGTCGAGCTCGACGACGTCGAGCGTCTCGCGCAGCCGCGGGTAGTAGGTCAGCAAGCCGATCACCTGCGCCGAGTACGGGCAGAACCAGACCGCGCCCTTGTCCGAGAACCCGGGGCGGAGGACGTAGAGCGTGTCGCGCATCCGGCGACCTTAGTACGCCGATGGCGAGTTGGTGACCAGCTTGCTGCGGCGCTGCCCGTGGGCGTCGGCGTCGGCGTGGACGTGGACCTCGACGGCGACGGCGACGTGAACCTGGACGGCGACGTTCCGCGACGGCCACGTTCACGTCGCCGTCGCCGTCAACCACCACGACCATGACCACGACCACGGCCACGACCACGAGGCGGCGCAGTCAGCTCGCGCGGCGGCGGTAGGCCGCCGGCGTGGTGCCGGTCCACTTGCGGAACGCGCGCGTGAAGTTGGGCAGCTCGGTGTAGCCGAGGCGGCCGGCGATCTCGGCGAGAGGCAGCGCGCGGTCCTCGAGCAGGAGGAGCGCGCGCTGGCGCCGGGTCTCGTGGAGGATCTGCGAGTAGCTCGTGCCGAGCGCGGCGAGCTTGCGCTTGAGCGTGCGCGTCGAGACGTGCAGCGCCCTGGCGACCTCCTCGACCGAGCGGAAGCCGGTCCTGAGCCCGGTCGAGGCGCCGCCGCCGCCCTCGATCACGAGCGCGCCGCGCACGCGGCCCGGCAGGCCGGCGTCGACGAGCATCGCCAGCTCGCGCTCGCACTGCGCCTGGGCGAGCTGCACCGCGACCGGATCCGCCGACACGAGCGGCACGTCGAGCAGCTCGGCGGCGAAGACGAGCCGGTTCGCCGGGCAGTCGAAGCGCAGCATGTCGGCGGAGAACGGCACGCGCGCGAGGTACGCGGGCGCCGGGAAGCTGCACTCGGCGACGCCGCTCAGCTTGCGCCCGGTGAACGTCTGGCCGAGCTGCCACACGCCGATCATGAGGCCGATGATCGCGAACTCGCGCAGGCCGCCGAGCTCGGCACGCTCCTCGAACACGATCGCGGCGCTGTCGCTCTCGACGACGGTCGCGACGCCGATCACCTGCGTGCGCGTCGCGGCGAAGCGCTCGGCGAACGCGAGCGCCTCGCGGATCGTCGACGCCGTCATCGCCGCGAAGCCGAGGAAGCCGTGCGACGACACCTTCATCTGCATGCCCTGGTAGAGCGCGAGGGCGGGCTCGCCCGTCAGCTCGTGCGCGCGCTCGACGACGCGCGTGCACGTGGCGACCGAGACGCGCGCGTTGGGATCGCGCAGCGACTCCTCGGTGAGCCCGGTGCCCGCGAGGAGCGCGTCGGGACGCACCTTCCAGCGCCGCGCGAGGTTGACGACGTCGAGGACGTAGATGCCTGGGATCTCGGCGGCGGCCATCGTGCGAGCGGGGCATTTCGCCCCTCGAAAAACTGAGGCTATCTCGAAAATTCGTCAACACAAACAATTAGATGCACGCGTAGACCGAACGCGAAACGGCGGCGTTCATCCCCTCATGCTCAGACACCTCCCCGCCCTTCTCCTCTCCCTCTCCCTCACCACCACCGCCTTCACCGCGGCCACCGCCGACGCCCGTTCGTTCGCGCAGCCGCCCGCCGCCGAGACGACGGCGGTGGAGCACGAGACGCCCGCGCGCGCCAAGCTGCGCGCGGCCCTGAAGGCGCGCCGCGCGAAGAACGTCGCCGCGTTCCGCGCGTACGCCCGCCGCGGCGTGTACCCGCACAACTTCACGATCAGCGGCCCGCTCAACGTCTGGATCGACGAGGAAGGTCGCATGTGCGCCGCCGCGACGATGATCTGGAAGTCGGGCGCGAAGCAGCTCGTGCGCCGGACCGCGCGCGACGACAACTTCGTGAAGCTCGGCGACGTGACGTCCGGCCCGCTCCTCGACTGGATGCTCACGTCGGGCCTCACGCAGGCCGAGGTCGCGCTCATCCAGGAGCCGTTCATGGGGCGTCCCGAGCCCATCGCGCCGGAGCCGGGCAGCGATCTGTGGCGCCTCGCCGAGGACGCGCGCCTGCGCGCTCGCTACGCCGAGGTGCTCGCCACGCTCGCCGCCGATCCCGACGCCAGCATCGACGCCGCGATCGACGCGCTCGCCGCCCGCCCCGACCTCGTCCGCACGCTCGTCAAGGCGTAGTGCCCGTTCGTCCTGCCTACGGGCAGCTCTCGAAGCAGCCCCGCCACGCGGTCGAGAGGATCTGGCAGCAGGTCTCGCCGCCGGTCGTGCAGTCGACGGTCTCGTGACACGCGGTCGAGCCCGAGCAGGTGCCGATCGCGGTGCACACGCCGGCGAACGAGGCCGAGAGGCAGCACTCGCCGCCCGGGCAGTCCTCGGGGCCGTCGCACTGCGTGGCCGGGCCGGTGCAGAACGCGCCGGGCGCCTGGCAGCGCGGGCCATTGATCACGTCGACGCAGCACTCGTCGGACAGATCGCAGATGTCGTCGCCGCAGCTGATGCCGTCGAACTGCGCGTCGGGCCCGCTCGCCGCGTCGGGATCGGCGCCCGGCGCCTGGCACAGGTCGTCGACGCAGACCTGTCCGGTCGGGCACGGGTGCGTCTCGTCGCAGCGGAAGCGCGCGTCGCCGTAGCTCGGCGTCTCGTAGCTGCACGCCCCGAGCACGAGGAGCGCGAGGGCCGCGAGCGCGCCGCAACACCGCGACATCAACATCGTCCCGAGCCTACTCCAGCGCACCCGAGGCCGGGTAGGATGTTCGCGTGTCGGCCCCGCGGCTCCGCTGCATGGTCCTGATCTCGGGCGGTCCCTCGCGCCGCGTGGGCCCCGGAGGTCTCCTGATCGGCCGCCAGAAGGACTGCGACATCGTGGCGGACGATCCGTCGGTCAGCCGGCGCCACGCGCTCGTCCGCGTCGCCGGCGACAGCGCCGAGCTCGTCCCGCTCGGCCGCGCGCCGGTCGTCGTGAACGGCAAGGCGACCGACCGCGCCGCCGCCCTCGCCGACGGCGATCGCATCGAGCTGCCGGGCATGGTGCTCACCGTCGTGCTCGAGATGCCGCGCCCCGACCAGAACCAGTCGACGGGCTTCGCGCTCGCGCGCCAGCGCGGCGGCAGCTTCGGCATCTCGCACTCGCCGTTCGTCCTCGGCGGCGGCGAGCACGACGACCTCATCATCAAGGGCTGGCCCGAGGGCGCGTTGCGCTTCCACGTCGCGCAAGGCGGGCTCTTCGTCGAGGCGACCGACGGCGCCGGCGTGAACGACACCGCGATCGGCCCCGACGACGGCATGGTCGAGCTCCAGCCCGGCGACGCGCTTGCCTTCGCGAAGGAGGTCTTCACGATCACCCAGGTCTCGGGCGGCGATCAGACGACGGTCATCGGCGACAAGACCGGCCTGCCCCGCAAGATCGTCGTGCAGATCCTGCCGCGCGGCGGCCGCATCCTGTTCACGCTCCCCGACGGCGAGCGCGCCGTGTTCCTCGCCGACCGCCGCCTCGACCTCCTGGTCGCGCTGCTCCGCCCGCCCCCGCCGTACGCGGCCGGCGACTTCATCCCCGACGACGTGGTCCGGCCGATCGTCTGGCCGCGTAATCCCGGTGTGTCGCGGCCCGAGATCAACATGCTGATCAGCCGGTGCCGCCAGGACCTGGTCGCCGCCGGCCTCCACGGCCCGCGCCTCCTGGAGCGCGCGCCCGGCGGCGGCGCCACGCGGGTCGCGCTGACGCCCGGCGCCGAGATCACGGTCGATTCGTGAGCGCTTTCGTGCGTTAACATCGCCGTCGGTGGCCCTGGCGTCTCTCCCCCGCTCTGCGCCCCGGTGGCTTGGTCGCTACGAGCTGATCGCGCCGCTGGCCACCGGAGGCATGGCCGAGCTCTATCTCGGCCGCCTGCGCGCCCGCGGCGGCTTCGAGAAGCTGGTCGCGATCAAGCAGATGAAGGCGCACCTCTCGGACGATCCGGGGTTCGTCGACATGTTCCTCGACGAGGGCCGGATCGCGGCGCGGCTCACGCACCCCAACATCTGCCAGGTCTACGAGCTCGGCGACGACGACGGCCAGCTCTACATGGCGATGGAGTACGTGCCGGGGATCCCGCTGTCGACGATCCTGGCCGCGCTGCCGCGCACGAGCGACGCGTTCGACCTGCGGGTGAGCGCCGGGATCCTCGTGCAGGTGAGCGAGGGGGTGCACTTCGCGCACGAGCACAAGGCCGACGGCGGCGTGGCGGCGCCGATCGTGCACCGCGACGTGTCGCCGACGAACCTGCTCGTGACCGGCGAGGGCGTGTGCAAGCTCGTCGACTTCGGCATCGCGAAGGTGCTGACCGAGGTGAGCCACACGCGCACCGGCGTGCTCAAGGGCAAGCCGGCGTACATGGCGCCCGAGCAGATCCGCGCCGAGCCGGTCGGGCGGCGCGCGGACGTGTTCGCGCTCGGCGTCGTCCTGTGGGAGTGCGTCGCCGGCAAGCGGCTCTTCCAGGGCGACTCCGACTTCCTCATCTGGCAGCAGGTCACGCAGGACCCGGTGCCGCTCCTGCGCGAGCTGCGGCCCGAGGTGCCGGCCGCGCTCGACGAGGTCGTGCAGCGCGCGGTGGCGAAGGATCCGGCGGAGCGCTACGAGAGTGCGCGCGCGTTCGCGGCGGATCTCCGGCGGAGCGTGATCCCGATCGGCGGCCCGCTCGAGCCGCCGGCGCTCGCGATGTACCTCTCGACCCTGTGCGCGGACGCGTTCGCGGCGCGCGCCGAGCTCGTGACGCAGGCGCTCGCCGCGGAGGACGCGGACACGGCGGAGGTGCGGAGCGCGGTGCAGAAGGTCAGCGGGTCGATGCCGGCGGTCGAGCCGACGGCGAGCATCCGCCTGCGCGAGCACACGGCGCAGGTGTCGCCGGGCGCGTCGACGTCGATGCCGCTCGGCTTCGACGTGAGCGACGACGACGACGGCGGCGAGCCCGTGCGGGCGCGGCGGCCGTGGAGGTCGTACGCGGTGCTCGCGATCGCGGCGCTGGCGGGGGTCGCGGTCGCGCTCGTGCTC
>JAIOII010000082.1 GCA_019912685.1 Kofleriaceae bacterium | reverse complement strand
GCTGCTCCGCCGCGTGCACCGTCGAGCTCGGCTACGTCTGCACCGGCGAGCCCAGCGTCTGCGAGATCACCTGCGGCGACGGCGACGTCGACCCCGGCGAGGAATGCGACGACGGCCGCAACGACGACGGCGACGGCTGCTCGGCCGGGTGCGCGATCGAGCTCGGCTACACGTGCAGCGGCACGCCGTCGAGCTGCGTCACGACGTGCGGCGACGGCCTCAAGGCCAACGTCGAGGAGTGCGACGACGACGCGCCGGCCGAGGACGGCGACGGCTGCTCGGCCGCCTGCACCGTCGAGCTCGGCTGGTCGTGCACCGGCGCCACGCCGTCGACCTGCACCACCACGTGCGGCGACGGCATCCCCGCGGGCGCCGAGCAGTGCGACGACGGCTGCGGCCCGACGACGCCCGGCGCTTGCGACGCGGCCGACGACAACGACGGCTGCTCGGCGACGTGCACGCTCGAGTGCGGCAACGGGGCGTTCAACCCGCTCGTCGAGGAGTGCGACGACGGCAACCGCACCGCGGGCGACGGCTGCTCGCCGACGTGCACGTTCGAGGTCGCGGCGTGCGGGCCGGGCGAGGACCTCGTCCAGATCCGATCGGCGGACGTCCCCAAGGCGATCCCGGACAACACCGCGGCCGGCGTCGACTCGCTGCTCACCGTCCCGGCGGGCAGCCAGGGCGCCGTCCGTCGCGTCGTCGTCGGGATCGGGCGCCTCGATCACACGTGGGACGGCGACGTGACGTTGTCGCTCGTCGCGCCCGCCGGCCGGAGCCGCGATCTCGTCGTGAGGCGAGGCGGCAGCTCGGACAACTTCGTCCGCACGCGCTTCGACGACAGCGCCGCGACCGCGATCAGCGCGGGCAGCGCCCCGTTCACCGGGAGCTTCCGGCCCGAGCAATCGATCTCGTCGCTCACCGGGTTCGGCGCGCAGGCCGCGGCGGGGACGTGGCGGCTCCACGCGACCGACGTCAGCAGCGGCGACACCGGGACGATCAGGGGATGGACCCTGTCGCTCTGCGTCGATCCGACCGGGTACTGCGGCAACGGCGCCCCCGATCCCGGCGAGGACTGCGATGACGGGAACACGGTCGACGACGACGCGTGCAGCAACACCTGCCAGCTCGCGGACGGCTGCGGCGACGGCAACATCGACGCCGGCGAGGTCTGCGACGACGACAACCGCGTCGCCGGCGACGGCTGCAGCGCCACCTGCCAGCTCGAGCTCGCCTGCGGCGCCGGCGAGGTGCCCGTGATGGTCACCAACGAGAGCGCCGCCGCGATCACCGACGACGGCGTGGTCAACACGTTCCCCGTGACGGTCCCGACCGCGGGCGGCGTGCGCCGCGCCCTGGTCATGATCTCGGGCATCACCCATGCGAACACCGCCCACCTCGACATCGGCCTCGGCTCGCCCTCGGGCATCATCCGCAACCTGTCCGACGACAACGGCTCGGGCGCCAGCTACGCGCAGACGCTCTTCGATGACACCGCCGCGGGCGCCGTGACCTCGGGCTCGTCGCCGTTCACCGGCCGCTTCCGTCCCGAGGCATCCCTGAGCGCCGCGCGCACCGTCGACCTCGTGAACACGCGCGCGGACGGTATCTGGGACCTGCGCGTCGCCGATGACACCGCGGGCACGGGGGGCACGTTCCAGTCGTGGACGCTCGCCCTGTGCGTCGCACCCGGCGGCTATTGCGGCAACGGCACCGTCGAGCCCGACGAGGAATGCGACGACGGCAACGCCGTCAACAACGACGCGTGCAGCAACCTGTGCGCGATCGCGGACGGCTGCGGCGATGGCAACCTCGACGCGGGTGAGGCGTGCGACGACAACAACGCGACGTCGGGCGATGGCTGCTCGGCGAGCTGCACGCTCGACATCGACTGCGCGCCGGGACAGACGCCCGTGGTGCTCGAGGCGACGTCCGGCGCGGCGATCGTCGACAACGTGCACGGCGGCACCATCAGCGCGATCACCGTGCCGACGGCCGGGGTGGTCCGCAAGGTCATCGCCGGCGTCTCGATCACGCACGGCTACACCGGTGACGTCGACATCTTCCTGACGTCGCCCTTCGGCGTGCAACGGGATCTGTCGAGCGACAACGGCAGCAGCGGCGACAACTACGTGCGCACGCTGTTCAGCGACACCGCCCCCACGGCGATCACCAGCGGCTCGCCGCCGTACAGCGGCACGTTCCGGCCCGAGCAGACGATCTCGGACGCGGCAGGCTTCCGGGACCAGTCCGCGGCGGGCGAGTGGGTGCTGCGCGCGCTCGATGATTCCGGCGGCGTCGCCGGTGTCCTCGACGGCTGGAGCCTGGCCCTGTGTATCGACACCTCGGTGACGCACGTCTGCGGCAACGGCTACACCGAGCCCGACGAATCGTGCGACGACGGCAACGTCATCGACGGTGATGGCTGCTCGGCGGCGTGCCAGATCGAGCTGGCGTGCGCCACCGGTCAGACGCCGGTGATCGTGCGCTCGAACAACCCGGCGCAGATCATCGGAGACAACCTGGCCGCGGGGGCGACGTCGCCGCTCTCGGTCGCGACGGCCGGGACGGTCCGCAAGGCGATCGCCGTGGTCGGCGCGATCTCGCACACCTACGACGGCGACGTCGACATCTCGCTGATCTCGCCGGCCGCGACGACGCTCGATCTCTCGAGCGACCAGAGCGGCGTGAACTACGCGTCGACCATGTTCGACGACGGCGCGGCGACGGCGATCACCTCCGGAACCGCGCCGTACCGTGGACGCTTCCGCCCGGAGGCGGCGCTGAGCGGCGTCGCGAACCAGGCCGCGGCCGGCGCGTGGACGCTGCGCGCGGTGGACGATGCCGGCGGCGACGGCGGCCTGCTCGGGCCGTGGGTGCTCGGTCTCTGCGTGGAATGACGAGGGCCCGCACGCCGGCCACCCGCCCCGTCCGATCGCTGACACCTGTCCCCCGCGGGAGCGTTGGAGGTCCGACGGATTCGCATGCCGGCCCGCGCGATCGCGCACACATCGGCGCGGGAACGGCGCTTGCTGGGGCGGATCGCGATGCGCGAGCTCGACGAGATCGTCGCGGCCGCCGCCGCCGGTGACGAGGCGGCCTGGCAGGCGCTGTGGCGCGAGGTCGAGCCCGAGCTCCGCCGCCTGCTGGCGCAGCCGAGCTTCCTCGGCCGGGTGAGCGGTCGCGAGGACGATCGCCGCGACATCGTCGTCGACGTCATGGCGCGGCTGCGCGCGGGCGACTTCTATCGCCTCAAGCATTACCTGGCGGCGCGGCGCGAGAACCCGTCGCTCACGTTCCTGCCCTGGCTGCGGGTCGTCACCAAGCGCGTCGGCATCGACCACATCCGCGCCCATCCCGACTACATCGACCAGCGCCACCGCGGCACCCACGGCGCGTGGATCGCGCCGGTGACGCTGCCGCCGCCGAGCCGCCTGCCCGGCGCCCGACCGCTGGTGACGGCGCGGGGCACGGCCGGCGTGCTGCTG
>JAIOII010000815.1 GCA_019912685.1 Kofleriaceae bacterium | reverse complement strand
CGGATCGTCGACCTCGCCGGTCGTGGCGCCGGGCGCGCCTACGACGCCGGGCGACGTGGCCGGCACGCCTGGCGTCGTCGCGATCGGCAGCGCCTCGAGCGCGGCGACGAGCTCGGCCGCCGACGCCATCCGCCGGTCGGCGCGCTTCTCGAGGCAGCGATGGACGACGTCGACGAGGCCGGCCGGCACCGCCGGAGCCACGGCGTCGAGCCGCGGCATCGGCGTGTCGAGATCGCGCAGCCGATCGATCACGTCGAGGCGCGGCACGCCGTCGAGCGGCCGCTTGCCCGACAGCATCTGGAACATGGTCACGCCGAACGCCCACAGGTCGACGCGCGCGTCGATCGTCTCGCGCCGCACGTGCTCGGGCGCGAGGTAGTGGAGCGTGCCGACGAGCTCGTCGGCGGACGTGAGGTCGCGCTCGGGCGTCTCGGCGGGGACGCCCTCGCCGGCGTGGAGGTCGCCCTGCGCGACGTGCTTCGCGATGCCGAAGTCGACGACCTTCACCGCGCCGTCGGCGCCGAGGAGGATGTTGCCGGGCTTGAGGTCGCGGTGGATGATGCCCCGGGCGTGGGCGGCGACCATCGCGCGCGCGACCTGCAGCATGATGGCGACGACGCGATCGGGCGCCATCGGGCCGTTGCGCAGGCGGACCGCGACGGAGTCGCCGGCGACGTACTCGAGCACCGTGTACGGCACGCCCGCGTGCTCGGAGATCTCGTGGATGACGACGATGTTCGGGTGCGTGCAGCGCGCCGTGACGCGCGCCTCGGCCATGAACCGCTCGACGGCGGCGGCGCCGTTCATGGCGACGAACTTGATCGCGACCTTGCGGTCGAGCTTGGTGTCGCGAGCGAGGAAGACCTGGCCCATGCCGCCGCGCCCGAGCTCGTGCTGGAGCACGTAGTGACCGACGCGCGTCCCGGGTAGAAGCCCCGCGGCGACGTAGGCCGCGGCGCCGCGCCCGCCGGTGACGGTGGGGGCCTCGTCGAGCTCGGAACCGGGGGTCGGGGTCGGGGTGCCCGGTCGTCGCGGCTTACCTGGTCCACCCGTCACCCCCGGAGGGTGCCCCGCCGCCGCCGGGCTCGCAACGGCTCAGGAGGGCGCCTTGCGCGACAGGAGTCGCTCGGCGACCTTGGGGCTGAGGCGCAGGAAGGCCTCGGGCGCGAGCCGCTTGAGCCGCCACATCCAGCGGCCGTCGGCCTGCGGCGCGACGAACAGGGTGTTCGCCTCGACGCCGTCGAGCGCGGCGCGCGCGATCGTCTCGGCCGAGACCTTGCTCTTCTCGACGAGCCCGCGGGCCGCGGCGCGCAGGACCTCGTCGGTCGACGTGCGCGCCGACTTCACCAGGTTGGTGCGGAAGAAGGTCGGGCACAGGACGCTCACGCCGACGCCGAACGGCGACAGGTCGGCGTGGAGCGTCTCCGACAGCGCGATGACGGCGGCCTTGGTCGTGTTGTACGGCGCCATGCGCGGCGGCGAGAGCAGGCCGGCGGCGGACGAGACGTTGACGATGTGCCCGCGGCGCTGGCGCTCGAGGCGCGGCGCGAAGACGTGACAGCCGTGGATCACGCCCCACAGGTTCACGTCGATCGCCCAGCGCCAGTCCTCGATCGGGACCTCGCCGACCTTGCCGGCGACGGCGACGCCGGCGTTGTTGACGACGAGGTCGACGCCGCCGAGCACGCGGTCGGCGGTGGCGGCGAGCGCCTCGACGTCGGCGAGCTTGGTGACGTCGCAGCGCACGGCGTGGACGTTCTTGCCGGCGCGCTCGGCCGTGGCGCGCACCGCCGCCT
>JAIOII010000814.1 GCA_019912685.1 Kofleriaceae bacterium | reverse complement strand
CGCTCGGCGCCGAGCGCGACAGCGTGCGGGTCGAGCTGCCGGTGAACAAGCCGCGCGTGAAGACGACGCGGCTCCTCGGGCGCGGCAAGCTCGACGGCGGCGCGCGCGCGGCGATCGCGGTCGCGCCGGGATCGGGCGCGTTGCCCGACGAGAGCGAGGTCGCGATCACGATCGATCGCACCGGGCTCGGCGATCTCGAGCCGTCCCTCAAGTACCTCGTCGAGTACCCATACGGCTGCCTCGAGCAGACCATGTCGCGCTTCCTCCCGCTGGCCAAGGCGAAGGACCTGACGGCGTCGATGAAGCTCGCGAGCCTCTCGGGCACCAAGGCCGACGTGTTCCTCGCCGCGGGCGCGGCCAAGGTGATCCGCCACCAGCAAGGCGATGGGCACTTCAGCCTCTGGCCGCAGTCGCAGACGTACCCGCACCTGACGGCGTACGCGCTCTTCGGGCTGCGCGAGGCGGAGAAGGCGGGCGTCGCCGTGCCGGCCGACGTGTTCGAGCGCGGCAAGCAGGCGCTGACGTCGTGGGTCGCGACCGACGCGGCGTGGAAGCCCGACCAGCTCGCGATCGTGGCGATGACCGCCTACCTGTTCGCGCGGGACGGCGCGCCCGACCACGGCGTGATCGCGCGGCTCTACGACCAGCGCGCGGCGGTGCCGACGTGGGGGCTCGCGTTCCTGGCGCGCGCGATGTTCGCGGCGAAGACCGACGCGAAGCAGCTCGCGGAGGTGAAGAAGCTGATCGCGGCGGCGGCGATGCCGAGCGGCGCCGACGGCGCGATGATCCCGGACAACGCCGCCGATCCGAGCGTCCACATGGGCAGCTCGGCGCGCGCGACGGCGATGACGCTGGCGGCGCTGCTCGAGATCGCGCCCGGCGACCCGCTCGTGCAGCCGCTCCTGCGCGGCCTCGACGGCGCCCGTGACATCGCCGGCCGCTGGGGCTCGACGCAGGACAACCTGTGGGCGCTGATCGCGTTCGCCGACTACGCGCGGCGCGCGAGCGCGGGCTCGACCACCGTGACCGTGACGTCCGGCCGCCGGACGCTCGGCACCGAGACGCTGAGCGGCGGCGCCGCGGCGATCGTGCGCGTGCCGCTCGCGGCGATCGACGGCGGCGAGATCGCGATCAAGGCGACCTCGCCCGTGCACTACCGGGCGCGCATGACCGAGGTGAGCAAGGACGCGGGCGCGGCGATCGCCAGCGGCTTCGTCGTGACGCGCGAGTACCTCGGCAGCGACAAGAAGCCGAAGACCACGTTCGCCGCGGGCGAGCTGGTGACCGTGCGGCTCACGGTGACGTCGCTCGCGCCGCGGCGCTGGATCGCGATGGTCGACCCGCTGCCGGCGGGCTTCGAGCCGGTGAACCCGCGCCTGGCGGCGGGTGGCGGCGGCGGCGCGCGGCCGTGGTACTGGACGCACCAGGAGCTCAAGGACGACCAGGTGCGCTGGTTCGCCGACTGGATGTCGTCGGGCACGACGGTCATGAGCTACCAGGCGCGCGCGACGATCGACGGCTCGTTCCTGGCCGGGCCGACGACGATCGAGGCGATGTACGAGCCCACCGTCATGGGCCGCAGCGCGGCGGCGCTGGTGACGGTGACGCCGTAATGGGTGCAGGGTTGTATGCGGTCGGCTCGCGCGCGCTCGCCGGCGTGATGACGGCGCTGCGCGCGCTGTGGCGCGTGCTGCGGTGGCCGGTCGCGATCGCGGGCCTGCTCGCGACGATCGCCGTCGAGGCCGTCGTCGTGATCGTGCTCGCGTGGCCGCTCGATCCGGCGG
>JAIOII010000081.1 GCA_019912685.1 Kofleriaceae bacterium | reverse complement strand
CCTCCCCCCTCTCCGCCGCCGCCTACCTCACGACGAACGTCGTCGTCGCGCTGCCGACGTTCCCGGCGGCATCCGCGACGCGCAGCGACAGCGTGTGCGTCCCCTTCGCGAGCCCCGACGGCAGATCGATGCGGAGCGCCTCCTCCTCGCCGTCGAAGATGCCGTCGACGGTCGTGCCCAGCTGCCAGTTGCCGTCGTCGACCGAGAACGCCATCTCGGCGATGACCGACAGCTCGTCCGACACCCGCGCCTCGGCGCGGCCGCCCCTGACGGTCAGGCCCTCGATCGCCGGGCGGGTGTTGTCGACGACGAAGAGCGGGCTCGTGCGCTGCGACGTCATCGTGCGGTCGGGCGAGTTCGAGAGCGCGTCGCTCGACGTGACGCGCAGGCGGTACCAGCCGTCGGGGAAGGTCTCGGTGTTCCAGTCGAACGTGACCGCGGTGAGCGGCGTCTTGCCGGTCTGGAGCGTGCGCCAGTCGGCGTCGCCGTCCTTGCGCACGGCGAGCAGGTACTGCGTGTCGTCGCTGTCCGGGTTCTCGACCTTCCACGTGAGCTTGAGCACCGGGCTGCGGGTCTTGCCGCCCGCCTCCTTGAGCGTGGGCTGCTTCTCGACCTGCGCCGGCGCGATGGTGAGGTCCGAGATCTCCGTCGCCGCGTTGGCCGGCAGGTAGTACGCGGAGACGCGGCGCAGCGCGGCGTCGTCGGGGAGCGACACGCGGAACTGCAGGTAGCGCCCCGGCGGGCTCGCGATCGTGCCGCCGCTCTGGCCGCCGCCGATCGACGAGATCTTCGTCGGCGCCGACCAGCTGCTCCAGCCGACGTCGGGCTTGGCCGTGTTGCCGCTGCGGGTCTCGAGCGCGAGCTTGCCCGAGCCCTGCCAGAGGAGCCGGCCCCAGCGCGAGGGGTTCTTGGCGTCGTGGACGTCGCTCACGTACTTCGCGTTCGACGCCTTGCCGGTCACGCGATAGAGCGTCGCCTTGTCGTCGGTGGTGAACGCGAGCTGCTTGCCGTCCCAGAAGAGCTGCGCCACCGCGCGCTCCTCGACGTCGAACGCGGTCGCGACCGTGTCGTCGGGCTCGACGAGGTAGACGCGGCCCTTGTCGGCCGCGCCGGCGTAGATGTTGCCCTTGGGATCGACGAGCACCGACGTGAAGTACGTCGCGGTGAGCGCGTGCAGCTGCTCGAGCCGGCCGTCCATCTCGACCCGGAACAAGGCGCCCTTGCCCTTGCGCGCGCCCTTGCGCTCGGCCGCGGGCGTGTCCTTGTCGGCCCCCGGCTTCGAGCCCACGGCCGGCGCGGTCACCGGCTGGCCCTTGAGCGCCGTCGGCTTCTCGACGGCCTCGAGGTCGATCGCGCTCTTGCCCGTGATGCCGACCTCGACGAGCTCGTTGGCCGCGACGATCACGGCGCCCTGGCCCTCGGCGATCGCGGCGATCTCGTTGCCGGCGAAGTCGGCCATCGCGCGCGTCTCGCCGCTCTTCGGATCGTGACGGAAGACGAGCGCGCGCTCGCTGGTGCCGAACCACACGGCGCCGTCCGACGTGACGGTCACCGCGGTGACGCGCTTGTCGGTCGTCGAGAAGACCGCCTTGGCGCGGCCGCCCTTGTCGATCGACCACAGCTTGCCGTCGGGGCCGGTGCCCGCGTAGAGCGTGCCGTCCTTGCCCGCGGCCACAGCCCACACCGTCTCGGGCTGCTCGTCGTCCTTGCCGCCCTTCACGCCGAGCTTGGCGAACGCGGTCGCCTTCTTGCCGCCGACGTCGACCTTCCACACGGTGTCCGACGGCATCCCCGCCGCGTACACCGCGCCGCCCGACTCGACCATCGAGACCACGGCGAGGACGCCGCTCATCGTCGTCACCTTCGACGGCTTCTTGCCGTCGTACGCGTAGATCGCGCCGTCGACGTCGCTGCCGACGAGGATCTTGCCCGACGACAGGCGCAGCGCGCTCCACACGCCGTCGCCCTCGAGCGCGTCGGCGCGCTGCGTGACCCAGCCGGGACGGATCTCGCCGAGCGAGGTGATGAACGCGTCGGTCGCGTCGCCGGCGTCGAACTGCTGATAGGTCTCGACGGTCCAGGTCGAGGTCACGACCGCCTCCGACGGCAGCGCGCAGAGCATCAGCGCGGCGCCGGGGAGGAAGATGGCGCCGAGGAAGGAACGAAGACGATGGGTCACGTGGTGTCAGTCCTTACTTGAGCGGGTCGACGCGCACGAGCATGGAGGCCGAGCCTCCGATCACGCGCTTCGCGGGCTGGATCGAACGGGCCATGGGCTTGAACGGCAGGGCGCGCGGCGTGCGCGACTGAGGCGCGAGCTTGTCCATCACGCTCACCGGCGCGTCGCGCACGACGGTGCTCTTGAGCGCCACGCCCTCGTCGGGGAGGTAGATCGTCACCGCCCAGACGTTGCCGGGGAGGAGCTTCCGGAACGCGGCGAGCAGGCTCGCCAGGTCGACGGGCGGCGCCGCGTCGAGGCGCGCGGCGTCGCCGGCGCCGATCTCGAGCTGCACCTGCGCGCCCGCGAGCGAGCGCGGCACGTCGAACACCACGTCCTCCGTGACGCGGCGGCCATCGGGGAGGTCCATCACCATCTTCACCGTGTTGCGGCCGGCGGCGAGCGTCGGCCGCTCGAGCTGGATGCCGACGACGTCGCCGAAGTCCGCCGAGTACGAGAGGTCGATGCGCAGCTCGACGCGCTCCGCCTTGGCCGGCTTGAACGGGTTGAACGCGAGGGCGGCGAGCGCGCGCAGGCCGCGCGCGCCGCCGATGACCGAGCCCGCGCCGTCGTTGGCGTAGAGGTAGTCGGTGAAGCGCAGCTCGCCCAGGTCCTTGATCTTCACGTACGAGTCGATCTTCGCGGTCACGTGATCGCGGTCGGGCGCGATGTCGTTGATCGCGTTCATCACCGCCGCGCTCGCGAGCGCCGGCGTGAGGAACTTGTCGTCCATCACCTCGACGTGGTACTCGCCCTTCTCCGCGGGGCTGCCGTCGGCCGCCTTCGACGTCACGTAGATGTCGACCGGGACCATCGCGCTCTTGAGCTTGGTGTCGGCCATGATCATCGAGCCGCGGTCCTGCACCAGCGAGCCGAGCTCGCGGCGCGGCACGGCCAGCACGAACGGGAACTGCGCCGAGGCGACGACCGTGGTGACCTCGGCCGACGCGACCGGCGCGTAGATCTCGCCGGCCTGGAACATCGGGTGGCCGAAGGCGAGCACCCGGTTGCCGTCGACGTACGACACGGTGCCGGTCGCCGCCGCGGACATGTCGCCGCGGATGAGCTGCACCGAGATCGACCCGCCCATCTGGAACTCCGTCGGACCGTCCTTCGCCGACATGCGGCCGCCGCCGCCGCCGACCCGCATCGGCGCGATCGGGTAGCCCTCGAACAGCTTCTCGACGACGGCGAACGCCTCGGGCGAGAACCCGCCGAGCGCGAGCGGCACCGCCGCGACCATCGTCTCGTCGGTCGGCTGCGCCGGCCGGGTCGGCATCGGCGTCGCGAAGAGCCACGGCGTCCGCGAGCGGCTGAAGATGTCCTCGACGGCGCCGGTCGGCGTGATCTGCCTCCACTGCGCCATCGTCGACGGCGGCGCGAGCGCGCCCGGCCCGCTGCGGCGCTTGATGTCGAAGCCCTCGCGCTTCATGTACTCGATCGGCGTGCAGCCACCCATCGCGATCTTGTTGAAGGCGAACCCGTACGAGAAGGCGCAGGCGAGCTTGCCGTCGATGTAGAGCGGGCTGCCCGACATGCCGCGCCAGAAGCCCGAGGTCGCGAGCTTGGGGTCCGTGGACTTGACCATGATGATGGGCAGGCCCGGGATGAAGTTGTCCTGAACGCCGATGACCTCGAACTCGAAGCGCTCGGGCGTGGTGCCCTGAAACGTCGTCATGCCGTAGCCGACCTGCCCGCGCCGTACGCTCGAGAGCGGGTAGACGTCGGGCGGTGCGGCGGTGGCGGCAGGTACGGCGAGCGCCGCGCAGACCACGGCCAGTCCCAGTACAGATCGCTGCATGTCTCGCAAGAGTAACCCGTGATGGCCGCTCGCGCTTCCCGGTGAATGAGGGGGCTTCTCGCGCGTCCGAGGAGAGACGCTCGCCCGCGCGTCACGCGAGTGGGACAGTCACTGTCACACTCTTTGCCGATCTTGTGTGACACCTGCCGGGAAGGTGTGGCAGCCGCGGGCAAAGGGTGGTGACGGCGCTCGATTCCTCCGAGATTCCGGATGCTTCCGGACCGGGATCGATCGCGCTCCCTCACGGCACGTGAGGTGCAAAAGGGTCCGCCACGTCGGGCGCAACACACGCAACCAACTCCCCCCGACCCCGGAAGGCAGACCCATGAGCAACTACGTCGAGACCTGGAAGAGCATCGCCCACGCCCTTGGCCGTTCGGAGCGCTGGTGCCGGTACATGGCGCAGCGTGACGCGGATCCGCTGCCTGTCTTCAAGGTCGGTGGCATCGTGCGCCTCAACATGCACGACCTCGAGGACTGGCTCGGCCGGCAGCGCACGCGCACGCTGGCGCGCCCGGTCGCCGAGGCGCTCGGCACGATCGTCGCCGACCGCAGTGGCGCCCTTCCGGCGCTCAAGTTGATCGCGTAAGCGTGCTCGCGGAAGCTACGGCGTCGCGGCAACGCCACCGGATGGGGGGAGCCTCCGGTGGCGTGCTATAGAGCCGCCCGATGTCGCTTCCATTGACGGAGATGCGCGGCCCGGTCCGCGCGTTGTTTTCTGACGTCGACGGCACGCTGACCACGAATGGTCGCGTCGAGGCGTCGACGTACCTCGCCCTCGAACAGCTCGCCGAAGCCGGCGTCCCGGTCATCTTCGTGACGGGGCGCCCCGCGGGCTGGGGGCAGGCGTTCATCAGCGTCGCCGGTGCGGCGGCGGTGGTGACCGAGAACGGCGGCGTCACGTGGCTGCGTGACGGCCGCAAGCTGAGCAAGCTGTACGGCGTGCCCGCGGCGAGCCTGCCCGAGTGGCGGCGGCGGATGCTGGAGGTGGTCGCGGAGGTGTCGTCCAAGGTGCCGGGCGCGCGGCTGTCGTCGGACAGCAAGTACCGCGAGGTCGATCTGGCGATCGACTGGAACGAGGAAGCGTCGCTGTCCAAGGCGCAGGCGGACGAGGTCGTCCAGATCGTGCGGCGCGCGGGCTTCGCGGCGTCGCGCTCGAGCGTGCACGTGAACTTCGGGCCGCCGCACTTCGACAAGCTGTCGGCGTGCGTCACGGTCGTGCGCCACGTGCTGGGCGGCGACGGCAACGACCTCGCGCCGTACGTGTTCGTCGGCGACGCGCTGAACGACGCGCCCATGTTCGGCGGCTTCCCGAAGTCGATCGGGGTCGCGAACGTGAAGCAGTGGTGGGACGAGCTGAACTTCAAGCCGGCGTACCTGACCGAGCGCGCCGAGGGCGCGGGCCTGCGGCAGGTGGTGGAGCACGTGCTGCGCGTGAACGCCGCGCGCTCGGCTGCTGCCCCCGCCACGGCCGGCGGCGGCTACTGATTGAGGAACGCGAAGTAGCGCTCGGGGATGTCGTCGAGCTCGGTCGGCGCGCCACACGCGCCGCACGTCAGCCTCGGCACCAGGATGCGGTCGCCCTCGCGCGCGATGGCGCCGACCTCGAGCAGCCGCACCTCGTCGCGCCCGCACGGGTCGCAGTAGTAGGGCGCCTCGAGCGAGACCACCTCACCGTCGGCGAGCACGAGCGGCACCATGGCCGCCTGCGACGCGAACGCGATCGAGCAGTGGCGGAACCGCTTCTTCGCGCCGCGCAGCCCCTCGAGCAGCTCGCACCACGCGCGCACGCCGGCGGAGCTGATGTAGCGGACCGCCGCCAGATCGAACGTCACGTCGTTCACCCCGGTGAGGCGGAGCGCCAGCGCCTCGAAGCGCGTCATCTCGGTGAAGTCGCCGTGGAGCATCACGGTCAGGCTCCCGTGCTCCTCGCTCACGTCGAACAGCGCGACCTGCTCCAGCAGGAGGCGCGTGCGCAGCGGGACCTCGCCGTCCCACGTGAGCCCCGCCGCGTGTCCGCCCTCGAGCGGATCGGCGGCCCGGCACCAGGCGACGACGGCGCGCGTGTCCGGGCTCACCTGGTCGCCGACGCGAAAGCGCGCGGCCAGCTGGGTACCCACGACCAGCGGCGACTCGAGGCGCAGGCCGACGCCGCCGGCGCCCACGTTCGTCACCTGCCCCGGGACGCTCGCCGTCGATTCCTCCGCAGGCAAGGCGGTGGGCAGGTCGACGTCGAGCTCGACGGCGATGCGCCGGTCGCGGCGGAGCGGCAGGCTCGTCAGCTGCGCGAGGTGCGCGTAGAAGTCGTCGGCGGTGAGCGGCGGCGCGATGACGTCGTCGCAGCCGGAGTCGGCGAGCCGGTCGATCACCGCGCGGTCGATCGGCATCAGCCCGCGGGGCGGAAGGATGAGCGCGACGCGCGTGCCGCGGCTGGCGGGCGCGTCCTTGATGTCGCGGCATGCGGCGTAGCCGTTGCCGCCGGCCAGGTCGACGTCGACCAGCGCGACCGCGGGCGGGTCCGCCGCGATCGCGCGCATGAGCTCGGCGTGATCGGCGACGAGCTCGTAGGTCACCCCCAGGCGAGCCAGCGGCGGGGCGGCGAGATGGCGGAAGATCGCCACGTTGTTCGTCGCGACCACGCGCACGCCGGTGCCCATGGCCCCGATGGTAACCCCAAGGGGGTGTGGGAGGAAACCGATCGGCTTCGTAGTAGGCTGACCGGGTGAAGCTGTACGCCCAGGTGCTCGCCGCGCTCGACGAGGGACGCGGGGTTGCGCTCGCAACCGTGATCGCCACGACCGGTTCTACGCCGCGGCACGTCGGGGCGCGCATGGCGGTCCTCGATGACGGGCGGACGCTCGGCACGATCGGCGGCGGTCGCATCGAGGCGGAGGTCGTGGCGGCGGCCGGCGAGGTCGCGCGCGGCGCCCCGGCGCGGCGGCTCGATCATCACCTGGTGCGCGACCTGGCCATGTGCTGCGGAGGCTGGATGGAGCTCGTC
>JAIOII010000813.1 GCA_019912685.1 Kofleriaceae bacterium | reverse complement strand
CTGCCTCGACCGCTGCGACGACGGCCCGGTGATCGTGGTCTACCCCGAGGGCATCTGGTACACCTATGTCGACAAGACCGACATCGACGAGATCGTCGAGGAGCACCTCGCCAACGGCCGCGTCGTCAAGCGCCTGAAAATCGACTGATGTCCCGCCACGAGCGCATCCTGCTCGAGGGGCCGGCGGGGGCGCTGGAGGTGTTCGTCGAGCCGCATGAACAGGCAACCGGCATCGCCCTCGTCGCCCATCCGCATCCCCTCTTCGGCGGCACCGCCGACAACAAGGTGGTCACCACGCTGGCGAAGGCCTTCCGCGACCTGGGCTGCATCGCGCTGCGGCCGAACTTCCGCGGCGTCGGCGGCTCGTCGGGCGAACACGACCACGGCATCGCCGAGACCGACGACCTCGCCGCGGTGCACGCCTACGCGCGCGGCCGTTTCGGCGCGGCGCTGCCCTTCTACCTCGGCGGCTTCTCCTTCGGCGCCTATGTGGTCACCCGCCTGGCAAAGCGGCTGGCCGAGGACGGCGATCCGGCGCGGCGCCTCGTGCTGGTCGGCGCCGCATCGGGCTTCATCGAGGGCCTGCGCCATTACGACACCGCCGCGGTGCCGGCCGACAGCATCGTCATCCACGGCGCGCAGGACGAGACCGTGCCGCTGGCCAACGTGCTGGCCTGGGCCGAGCCGCAGGACCTGCCGATCACAGTGATTCCCGGCGCCGACCACTTCTTCCACCGCAGGCTGCACCTCATCCGCCGCATCATCGAGGCGCAATGGAAACCCTGAGCGTCGCCGGGCTGCGCAAAGCCTACGACGGCGTCCCCGTGCTGCAGGGGCTGACTTTCGAGTTGCGCCCCGGGGAATGCTACGGACTGCTGGGGCCCAACGGCGCCGGCAAGACGACGACCCTGCGCTGCGCCCTCGGCCTGACCGCGCCGGACGCGGGCGAGGTCCGCCTGTCGGGCCTGCCGGTGCCGAGCCGCGCGCGCGAGGCGCGCATGCGCGTCGGCATCGTGCCGCAGATGGACAACCTCGACCCGGACTTCACGGCGGCGGAAAACCTGCTGGTGTATGGCCGCTACTTCGGCCTGGCCGAGCGCGCGGTGCGCGCGCGCATCCCGCATCTGCTCGACTTCGCCGGCCTGGCCGGCCGCGCCGAGGCGAAGATCAGCGCACTGTCGGGCGGCATGAAGCGGCGCCTCACCCTGGCGCGCGCGCTGGTGAACGACCCCGATCTGCTCATCCTCGACGAGCCGACCACCGGCCTCGACCCCGAAGCCCGCCTCGCCCTGCTCGACACTCTCCAAGGCCTGCGGGATCTCGACCCCGCCCCCGCCATCCTGCACTCGACCCACTTGACCGAGGAGGCCGAGCGGTCCGACCGGGTGCTGTTCATCGACCGGGGCCGCCTGGCCGCCGACGCCACACCCGCCGAGTTGCGGGCCGACCTGGGTGACCGCACCCTCCGCATAGAGGGCGACCCCGAAGAAACCAACAGGTGGCTCTCCGAGTTCGGCCTCTCGCCCGGGCACGCCGAGAACAACCACGTCCTCGTGTCGATCATCGAGGACGACCTCGCACGCGTCCTGCCCGAACTCAACCGCACCGGGCGCTCGTTCTCCGTCGGCCCTCCCTCGCTCGCCGACGCCTACACCGCGATCGTCGGCCGGGGTCTCGAATCCGTAGACATCGCCGGGGAGGACGCCGCATGAGCGCCTTTCTCCGGCTCTTCAACCGCGAACTGCTCCGCGTCGCCCGCCGCCCGAGCCAACTGGTCTCGACGCTCGCGATGCCGATCATGATGTGGATCTTCCTGGGCGCGGGTTTCGCGGGCACGATGCAGGACGGCTCGTTCACCGCCCATCTCGCCCCGGGCATGGCGATCCTGGTCGTCATGTTCGCCACGATCTTCGTCGGCATGTCGCTCATCGAAGACCGCCACATGGGCTTCCTCCAGGGCGTGCTCGTCAGCCCCGCCCCGCGCTGGGCCGTCGCCGGCAGCAAACTCGCCTCTGCCGCCGTGCTCGGGGCGGTCCAGGGCGTGCCGCTGTTGCTCATGGCCCCGTTGCTCGGCGAGGGCTCGGGGCTCGGCGTCCTGCTCGCGTCGGTCGTCCTGCTCCTCACCGCGGTCGCCATCGGCGGGTTCGGGCTCGCGCTCGCGTGGTGGATCGACTCGTCCCGCGGCTACCACGGCGTCATGATGATCCTTATCTTCCCCCTCTGGCTGCTCAGCGGCGCCGTCTTCACCGACGACACCGCCGCCGGCTGGATCGTCGCCGTCTCGCGCGTCAACCCTATCGGCTGGTGCCGCACCACCGCCGACGCCGCGATGAACGGCACGCTCGGCTCGGTCCCCCTCGCATCGCTCGGCTGCATCCTCTTCGCCCTCGCGGGCGCCCTCGCCGCGACCCGCAC
>JAIOII010000080.1 GCA_019912685.1 Kofleriaceae bacterium | reverse complement strand
CGCGGGCGTGACCGCGGTGCCCCCGCCGGTGGACGCGGCGGCGGCGAAGCCGACCACGACGAGGACGGCGACCACGACCACCACCACGACCACGCGGCGCTCGATCGACGATCCGTTCCCCGGCAACGGCAGCGGCAGCGGCGGCGGCGGCGGCGGCTCGGTCGACGACGAGGCGGTGAAGATGGCCGAGTTCTACGCCAAGGCCGGCGAGGTCGCGCTGCGCGGCGGCGACCCGAGCGGCGCCGCCGGCAACTTCCAGAAGGCGCTCGCGTCGAACCCCAAGAACGTCGACGCGATCCTCGGCATGGGCGAGGTCGCGATGCAGCAGGGTCTCTACACCGACGCGATCCGCCAGCTCAAGCGCGCCGCCAAGCTCGCGCCGCGCAGCGCGCGCGTGCACGTGCTCCTCGGCGAGTCGCACCTGAACAGCGGCAACGCGTCGCTCGCCGAGCAGAGCTTCAAGAAGGCGCTCCAGCTCGATCCCGACAACACGCGCGCCCGCAACGGCTACAACGAGGCCGCCGGTCGGTTGCCGCCGCCGACCGACGACGAGTGATGTAAGTCGCGCCCCGGCGGCCAGCCGATTCGGTATCCTGGTCGTATGGGGATGACCACGTGTCTGGTGCGGACGGCCGTCGCCTCGGCCGTGGCGTGGTTCGGGACGGCGTGCGCGAACGAGACGGGCATCGTGCTCGAGATCTCGCTGTCGGCGGAGCTCGGCGCCGCGCTCGACGAGCGCGGCGAGGACTTCGAGACCCTGCGCATCTGGGTCGGCCACACGACCGACGATCCGAGGTACTTCGCGGCGTCGTCGGACGCGTACCACTCGCGGTCGATGTCGCGCGACGACCTCGACGTGCCGTTCCGCTACCTCCTCGAGCCGACGAGCGAGGACCTCACGACGATCGGTCAGATGGTGTTCGCCGCCGCCGTCGGCGACGACCCCGACGACGAGCGCCTGCCGTTCCGGCTCTCCGGGTTCGCGGTGTCCGGCGCCGCGATGGACTTCCAGGAGGGCGAGATCCGCGTCGTCCCGCTGTCCCTGGTCCCGCCCGACGGCGCGATGGGCACGATCGACGACGGCTGCATCGTCTGGGGCATGGACACGCAGACCCCGTCGCGCATCACGCCCGCCGACGATCTCGACTGCGACAACGCCGTCGGCGTGGACGACTGCGACGACCGCGATCCGGGCCGCAACAACCTCGACGCCGACGAGGACGGGTTCTCGAGCTGCGACGGCGACTGCATGGACGACCCCGACTTCCGCGTGCCGTGGCTCGATCCCGCGACCGTGAACCCGGGGGCGACCGACGACGAGAGCGACGGCGCGGTCTGCGATCACGTCGACAACGACTGCGACGGCGTGTGTCTGGACCCGACGCTCGATCGTGACGGCAGCGGCTCGACGACGTGCGGGGCGGTCGAGGCGGTCCACGGCGTGTGCGCGGTCGAGCCCGCCGACTGCGACGAGGAGGTCGCCGGCCAGCAGCCGGGGAGCGCCGTCGTCGGCGAGGCGTGCAACGGCCGCGACGACGCGTGCGACGGCTTCCTCGCGCCCGCGATCCCCTGCATCATCCCCGACCAGCCCGACAAGTGTTACTTCGGCCAGGTCGCGTGCGACGAGCTCCGGGGCGAGTTCATCGGCGAGCCCGACGCGTTCGACTGCAAGCCGCTGCCCGGCGCGTTCAGCCAGACGCCGGCGCCGCCCATCCTCTGCAGCGCGCCGCCGCCGCCGGAGTCGTGCCTGGAGAGCCCGGACCCCGTCGCCTGCCCGACCGGCAACGGCTTCGCCCGCCTCGACTGTCAGCTCCCGCTGGCCGAGGCGCCGTGCCCGGCGAGCCGCACGCCGCTCGCGGTCCCCGGCATGGCGTCGCCCGAGCAGTGCGCGTGGCACATCGTCGGTGGCGTCGAGCAGGCGGAGTGGGAGGTCGGCTTCGTCGACGCGAACAGCACCGGCACGCTCGCGCCGATGGCGACGATCGGCAGCTGCACGCCGCACCTGGTCGCGCGCACGCGGTCGCGCTTCGCGACCCCGCGCACGGTGCTGCTCGTCCTCATCGATCCGCTGGACCTGTCGTTCGGCGCGCGGCCGCTGATCGTGCACCTGAGCGCCACCTCCGGCGACCTGTGCGCGACGGAGCTGCTCTGCCAGCCGACCGCCGGCAACTGAGCGCGGCGAACGTGGTCAGCCGAGGGCGGCGGCGGCCGAGGCGATGAGGGGCAGCGCCATCGCCGCGCCGGCGCCTTCGCCGTGGCCGAGGCC
>JAIOII010000812.1 GCA_019912685.1 Kofleriaceae bacterium | reverse complement strand
CTTCCGTCCTGCCCGAGCGCGAGCGCGCGAAGGCCGCGCCCGCTCCGATCCTCGTGCGCGGTCGTCCCGCTCTCCTGCCAGGCCGCGACGAAGCCTCCGCCCGCGACCCGCGCGAGCGCGACCTCCGTCTCGCCGGCGACGTCGATCGATCCGAGGCGGAACGGCTCGCCCTCCGGCGAGCGCTCGGCGCGCAGCGGCTGGAGCGAGGGCGTGAGGAAGGCGGCCCAGACGCGCGGCTCGTTGCGATCGTTACCCGCCATCCAACTTGTCAACAACTGTTCCTCATCGAAGGCAATTGCAATGGACACCTCCTCGGGGATGAGGCCCGACGGGAGCGAGATGTCGTCGATCACGACCGGGCCAGCGCGCACGCGCAGGTCCTGCTCGAGGACGGCCGCGCGCACGCGATCGTGGTAGGGCTCGACCGGATCCGATCCGCGCGCGCCGCCGGTGCGCACGAGCGACGCCGCGCGCAGGACGCCGAGCCACTTCGCGCCCGAGCGCGGATCGAGCCCGAGCGCGTCGATCACGAGGTTCTGCGGCAGCGGACGGCCCGCGACCGAGACGAGCTCGAGCATGCGGCGCGCCGAGGTGTCCATGCGCGCGATGCGTGCCCACAGCGCGTCGTCGAGGTTCACCTGCCGCGGCGGCGCGACGTGGCGCAGGAGCTCGCGCAGGAACATGGGATGGCCGTCAGCGGCCGCGGCGAGCGCGGCGGCGTCCCCGACGCGCTCGGGGGCCACGAGCGCGACGAGCCCCTCCGCTTCCTCCTGCGTGAGGCGCGCGAGCTCGATGACCCGCACCGGTCCGGGCAGGGTCGGCGGTGATTCGCCGCGCCACGTGAGCACCACGAGGAGCCGCGGAGCGCCGGGCGCGTGCAGGAGCTCGCGGAGGAGCGCGAGCGTGTCGGCGTCGGCCCACTGCACGTCGTCGATCGTGAGGGCGACGACGCGGCGCGAGGCGAGCTTGCGCAAGAGGAGCCGCAGGCCGCGGAAGGCGCGGGCGCGCAGCTCGAACGGGTTCTCGGGTAGGGTCGCCGAGACGCGCGTGATCGCCGGGACGCGCATGAGCACCGGGAAGACCTGCGCGAGCGCCGCGGTCTCGGCGGACGGCGGCAAGGTCGAGTCGCCGAGGTCGAGACGGATCATCGCGCGGGCGATCGCGTCGACGACGCCGTCGAGGCCCTTGAACGGCACGGTCTCGCGTTCGTGACAGCGCCCCGAGAGCACGAGCGAGCTCGGCCCCTGGCGCACGACGCTCTCGAGGAAGTGGCGCACGAGCGCGCTCTTGCCGATGCCGGACGCGCCCTCGATGCGCACGGTCACGGCGGCGCCGCCGTCGACGTCGCTGAGCGCCTGCGACAGGGCCTGCAGCTCGCTGGTGCGGCCGACGAACGGCGACGAGGTCGTCGGCGGGGCGATCGAGCCCTCGCTCGTGATCGCGCGCGGCGCGGCGACGCGGGCCAGGATCGCGTTGCCGTCGGGCCGCTGCGCCGGGTCGATCGCGAGCAGCTCGAGGCAGAGCGTCGCGAGATCGGGCGGCACGTGGGCGAGGAGCGACGCATCGGGCGTCTGCGTCTGCTTCTTGAGCAGGATCTCGAGCGGCGTGCCGTCGACGGGCAACGAGCCGGTGAGCGCCTCGAACAGCATCACGCCGACCGAGTACCAGTCGGAGGCGGGGCTCGCCGACGCGCCCATCGCCTGCTCGGGCGCGACGTACGCGGCCGTTCCGACGGCGTTCTTCTCGCTCGCGTCGCGCGGCGCCATGTCGGCGGCGAGCCCGAGGTCGAGGATCACGAGCCGGTCCTTGTGCGTGACCATCACGTTCGACGGCTTGAGGTCGCGGTGCACCTTGCCGGCGCGGTGGAGCGCGTCGAGGCCGGCGGCGAGCTGGCGCAGCCCCGAGCGCAGGCGCCGCTCGTCGTACGGGCGCGGGCTCGACGACGAGGGGATCGCCATCTCCTGCGACGTGTCGAGCGCGTCGGAGTTCGGGTCGCCGGCGATCCACTCGCGGAACGAGCGGCCGTCGACGAGCTCCATGGTGAAGAACCAGAAGCCGCCGTCGTGCAGGAGCTCGCCGAGGCGCACCAGGTTGCGGTGCTCGATGTCGGCGTGCGCGCGGAACTCGGTCTTCAGGCGGAACAGGTTCTGCGCGTCGAGGTGGCGCAGCGTCTTGATCGCCACCGCCATGTCGCGCTCGTGATCCCACGCCTCGTACACCACGCCCATGCCGCCCTCGCCGAGCGTTCGTCGGAGCGCAAACCGTTCGGTGCCGGTGAACACCGGCGCGCGCGGCGCCTCCCGGTCACGCCACTGCGGCGTCGGGGAAGACATCGCGTCCAGTATGCGGGCAGGAACCGCAGTCGCGGCCGAGTAAGATCGGTAGCGGGGCTAACCGCGCGCGTAGCAGGCGGCGTCGACGAGGAACGCCGCCGGATCCTCGCTGCGGTGACGGGCCCGGTACAGCTCGAAGACGCAGTCGCGAAGCATGCGGAGGTCGCGCGCGGCCGCGGTCACCAGCCGCAGGCCGGTGGTGCGCAGGAGCCGCATGGGGCCGCCCTGACCGGGCGGCGCCTGCCGGACCTGGTCGAAGCAGACCTCGCCGCGGACCCAGATGACCTCATCGACCTCGGGCACTTCCAGCTCGAGCACGATCTCGCGCGGCGTCGGTCCGCCGGCGTACGGGCGCTCGAGGCGCGCGCCCTCGGCCGACAGGTCGATCACCATCCCCGGGTGATCGCGCGACCCGACGACCTCCGAGCAGAACGTCTCGACATCGATGCGCGGCGCGAGCCGTCGCGGGTCCATCCAGGCAAATGAATGGCGCATGTAGGACAGTGTCGGATGCGCCGGCGCCGCGGGCAAGAAATCAGCAGCTACGGAGCCGGCACATAGCCGTCTCGGCGGTAGTTGCCGCGGCCGGTGGGCCAGAGGAGGCAGTTGGCGGACGAGCCGGGGACCTCGTGGACGAGGACCTGGCGCACGCGGTCCTCGCCGTCCTTGAGCGAGACCACGATGTCGAGGTCGCCGTCGGCGTCGGCGTCGGCGATGGTCGGGACCGGCATGGCGCCGCGGTCGGGGAGCGGGACGCTGTGCAGCTCGTTGCCGGCGGCGTCGAGCACGACGAGGGCGCCGCCGCCGCCGGTCGCGTACGTGTTGAAGACGATCTCGGGCACGCCGTCGCCCGAGAGGTCGGCGACCACGACGCCGCCGGTCGCGACCGACGCGCTCGAGGTGTAGCGATGGCTCCAGTAGGGCTGCGCGTCGGCGCCGACCGCGTGGATGCGGCCGTCGAAGCCGGCGAACACGATCTCGAGGCCAGGGCGCGACGGATCGAGGTCGACGACGGTCGGCTGGTTGGTGATGCCGACGACGTTGTCGCCGTAGTCCCAGAGGCCGGAGAGGAAGTCGGGGAAGCGCGGCGGCGCCTCCCACGCCGCGGGGCGCGTGCCGTCGTGGTGCATGACCCAGAGCGCGACGCCGCGCTCGCGATCGTCCTGCGCCGTGTTCTGCACCGAACCGAGGAGGACGAGCTCGGTCGTGCCGTCGCCGTCGAGGTCGGCGATCGCCGGCGCCGAGTTGGTGAAGTGGCCCTGCTCGTCGACGCTCTCGTCGTCGGCGTAGCCCTGCTGTGCCAGCCGGTAGTCGACCATCATGCGGATGCCGCTGAACTTCGTGCGGTTGCGGAAGATCGACGCGGCGTCGAACGCGCGCCCGGTGCCGGCGTGGAGCGACGCGTAGGCGTTGTCGTGCGGCGCGAAGATGTCGACGACGCCGTCGCCGTCGACGTCGCCGAGCGCGAGGTTCTGGTCGTAGCCGCCGGTCACGTAGCAGGCGTCGTCGCAGCCGGCGGCGCCGCCGGTGTTGGGCGGGAAGCCGGTGACGACCGCGCCGTTCGCCTCGTAGGCCATGAGGATGTCGCGGCGGTCGGTGCCGTCGAGCGGATCGCTGGTGACGACGACGAGCTCGAGCGCGCCGTCGCCGTCGATGTCGCCGGCGCCGAGCGTGCGCAGCTCGTCGCGCCACGTCACCGGGAAGCCGGGGAGGGCGGCGCCGGTCGCGTCGAACGCGAAGAGCTGGCCGCGCGACGCGAC
>JAIOII010000811.1 GCA_019912685.1 Kofleriaceae bacterium | reverse complement strand
CTGCGTGCGCAGCCCCGCCGACGTGCACGCGGCGCCGGTCGCGTCGCGGCCGCACCACAGGAGGCCGGTGCGGCCGTCGAGGACGTGGACCTGCGCGCTGGCGACGAGCACGACCTCGGGGTCGCCGTCGCGATCGAGGTCGGCGACGGCCGGATAGCCATCGGCCCCGGCGTAGGTCCAGTACGGCGTCACCGTCGCGGTCGCCGGCGGACCCGCGCTCCACGCGACCTTCCACGCGTTCCGTCCGCTCACGATCTCCGGCGCGCCGTCGGCGTCGAGATCGGCGACGGCCGAGATGCCGCCCGTGTAGGCGCTGTTGGTGCCGAACGTGGGGCCCTGGCCGTTGCCGCCCTGATCCCACAGCACGGTGCCGTCGTGATCGAGGAGCGCCGCGCCGATCACGATCTCGGCCATCGGATCGGCGTCGAAGTTGGCGAGCGTGATCGCGGCGTTCTCGATCGTGAAGCGGTACGCCGCGCCGCCGGGCGCGTGCGACGTCCACAGCACCGCGCCGGTGCGGTCCATCGCGACGATGAGGCTCTTGAACTGGGCGTCGACGCGCGACGCATAGATGATGTCGGGCAGCGCGTCGCCGCTGACGTCGCCCACCGCGATCGACGAGCGGCCGTGCGAGCCGTGGCTCGTCGGCGGGTTGTTCGGCACGGCAGGCAGCACCACGGCGCCGGTCTGCCCGTCGAGGATCGCGATGCGACCGCCCGGGAACCCGGCGCCGTCCTGCTGCGTGAGGTTGACCACGACCTCGGGGCGGCCGACGCCGTCGAGGTTGGCGACCACCGGGATCGAGATGATCTCCTCGGCGGTGTACGCCCACTCCTCGGTCACCATCAGATCGCTGAAGGTCGGGACCAGCTCGCAGGTGAGCGGGTCGGGCTGCGGCAGGCACTGGTTCAAGGTCGGCTCGCAGAACTGACCGGGCTCGCAGTCGTACGAGTCCTGGCACGCGGCGCCGGGCACGGTGCACGCGTTGCCGAGGCAGACCTCGCCGCTGTTGCAGCAGGTCGTCAGGTCGGCGCCGCAGCGGACGCCGCTGGCGCACGCCGGCAGACAGGCGTCGTCGACGCACTCGTTGCCGGCGGCGCAGCACATCGCCAGCTCGCCGCACAGCGAGCCGCCGACGCAGGTGTCGGCGTCGACGCCGGCGTCGGTGGTCGAACCGTCGACACCGCCGGCCGCATCCACGCCGTCACCGCCGCCGGCGTTCGACCCGCCACACGCCGCCAGCACCACGAGAAGCAGGACCGCGCGCGAGAGACTCCCCATCGAGCGGCACCGTACTGCAACCGCGGCGCCAGCCGGGGTACGCGCGGGATACGCCGAACCGGTCGCGGGCGCGCGGCTCTCGCTGCAACCGCGAGGTTGCTGGGGTCGACCGACCCGGGCACCGCTGGCCCCGGCGACCCGTCTCCGCGCCGTCCGGTTCGCGCTATCGATGGCCCGCGCCGCGCGCGCGGTACCAGCCGACGGCGAGCCACGCGAGCGAGGCGAGGACGAGCACCCAGCCGACGCCGCGGAAGGCACCGGCGACGCGCTGATCGGCGTCGAGCGCCGACCAGCGCGAGAGGATGTTGGTCCAGTCGTGGTCGCCGCCGCCGACGAGCGGCAGCTCCTGCGCGCGAGCGTCGGCGGCGTAGCGCGCGATGTTGCCGAGGTTCTGGCCGAACCAGGTCATGGTGATCGCGACGCCGATCGGGTCGCGGCGGACGAAGAACACGCCGGCGGCGACGGCCGGGAAGGTCAGCTGGCCGAGCGTGCCGCCGTACAGCGCCGCGGTGTCGCCGAACACGCCGTAGAAGAGGTGGCCGGCCTCGTGGAAGGCGAGGTTGGCGTCGTCGAGGGGGCGCAGGTAGCCGTCGCCGTCGACGGCCATCCACAGCGCGCACAGGCCGACCGCCACGACGCCGAAGACGATGACGTGCGGTGCGGGCCACTGCCAGGGACCGAACCGACCCCAGGATTCGCGATCGTCGTCCACGCCTCGATCGTACTCCCTCAGCGCCGGAAGCGGAGCGCGACGAGGTCGCGCGCGGCGCGCAGGCCGTCGCGGCCGGGCGATACCGTCGAGCCGCCGACGTGCCGCCACGTCACCGGGACCTCGGCGACGCGCCAGCCACCGCGCTGGGCGAGCGCCACGAGCTCGATGTCGAAGGCGAAGCGATCGATCCGGACGCGGGGCAGGAGCGCCTGGGCCGCCTCCCGGCGCAGGAGCTTGAAGCCGCACATCGCGTCGCGGACCGGGAGCCCGAGCGCCACGCGGACGGTCGCGCGGAACGCCGCGCCGAGCACGCGCCGCGTCC
>JAIOII010000810.1 GCA_019912685.1 Kofleriaceae bacterium | reverse complement strand
CGAGAAGCTCGAGACGCTGCGCGCCGACCTGCCCGAGCTGGCCGCGGCCGCGCCACCGGCGCCGTGCGTCCGCTCGACCTGCAGCGCCCGGAGCGCGGCCGCGGCCAGCTCGGGCAGGTCGAGGTGGAACGCCGCACACGCGCCATGCAGGACGAGGCCCTGGACGCGCTCCACTGAATTCTGGCGATGCCACCGGCGCCGTGCCTACACTGAGATCGTGCTCCATCTGCGCGTAGCCATCCTCCCGTGGCTCGTGCTCGCCGCGTTGCTCGCGCACGCGCGCGAGGCCGCGGCCGAGTGCCCGAAGGCGAAGGGCAAGCCGATCTATCGCGTCACGCGCGGACCGGTGCACAAGCCGCCGAAGGGCGAGAAGCCGCAGACGCAGGTGTTCTCGGTCTTCGCCACCGGACGCTGGACCTGGGTCGGTCCGAGCGCGACGGAGGCGGGCCAGGACGACGCGCGCGGCGGCTGCATCGCGCCCGCGGCGATGAAGGAGCTCCAGCGCGCGCTCGCGAAGGCGCGCTTCCGCGTCGCGGGCGGCGTCGTGACGACGTGCGCGGCCCTGCCGATCGCCCGCGTGAAGTACGCGGCGCTCCGCAGCGGCAAGCGCGTGACGACGGAGGAGCCCTGCGGCATCCCGCTCGACAAGTCGACCGCCGCCCTCGCCCGCTGCGCCGAGGAGGCGGCGCGGACCACGCCGCCACCGCTCGACGAGCTACGCAAGATCTGTCGCGGCGAGTCGTGACCAGACGACCTCGGCACGTCGGGCGAGCCAGAGGCTGACGGCGGCGAGGGCCCAGGCGGCGAGCAGGTCGACGAAGTAGTGCTGGCGCAGGTAGAGCGTCGCGAGCTGGAGGAGCGCGACGATCGGCAGGTAGGCGGCGACGAAGGCGCGCGGGTGGCGCGGCGCGAGCCGCGGCCCGAGGCGATACGCGTGCACGAGCGCGATCGTCGAGATCGCGGTGTGCATCGAGGGGAACGCGTCGAACGTGATCTGCTGGAGGCGGCGCCAGGTCGTCATCGACGCCTCGTAGAAGCCGTGGCCGTGGAGCGGCGTCTCGAACGTGTAGACGATATCCGGAGACTTCGCGGGGACGAGCAGGAAGACGACGAAGCCGAGGTAGAAGGCGAGGAGGAGCGCGAGCGCGGCGCGGCGCAGCTCGCGCTCGTGGCCGCGCACCGAGAGGGTGACGAGCACGACGAGCGGCAGCACGAACATCGTCGCGTAGGCGTACGCGAGGAGCTCGGTGAGCCACGACGTCGCGAACGGCTCCATCCACCAGGCGGGCGAGACGCCGAGGAGCGCCTCGTCGGCCGCCTTGAGCTGCGCGTGGCGGCCCGCCTCGTCGGGGATGAGGAGCAGCACGCCGCGCAGCGCGCGATAGCAGAGATAGAGGAACACGAACGGGATCCACACGCGCACCACGCGGCGCGAGCGCTGGACCAGCGCGCTCGTCGCCACGAGCCCGGCGCCGACGAGCGCGTAGGGAAGGACGGTCGCCAGCGGCACGACGAGCCGGTCGACGCGCGCGACCAGCGTCGCGACGGCGACGAGCGCGATCGCGCTCAGCACCCCGT
>JAIOII010000809.1 GCA_019912685.1 Kofleriaceae bacterium | reverse complement strand
GGGCGCGGCGGGCGCGGCGTGTGCGACATCGCGCGCGACGACGGGCGCATTCGGTCCGGCCGACGAGCGCGCCGTGCGCGCGGTGCTGGCGGCGCAAGAGGACGCGTGGAACGCGGGCGACATCGAGGGCTTCATGGCGGGGTACGCGCGGAGCGAGGCGCTCGTGTTCACGAGTGGCGGCAAGGTGCGACGCGGCTGGCAGGCGACGCATGACAAGTTCGTCGCGACCTACGGCGCGGCGAAGGAGACGATGGGCACGCTCGCGTTCGAGGTGCTCGGCGTGCAGCCGATCGGCGCCGACGGTGCGGTCGTGCTCGGGCGCTGGTCCCTCGCCGGACCGAGCGCGGGCGCGGGCGTGTTCTCGGTCGTGCTCGAGCGCCAGGCCGACGGATGGAAGGTCGTGCACGATCACACGTCGTCGGATCCGCCGCCGGCGGGGGCCGCGCCGTGACGTGGCATGCGCGGCGCCGTCGGGTCATGATGGTCGCGATGCGCCGTGCCGTCTGGATCACGCTCGCCGCCGTGGCGTTCGCCGGTGGCTGTGACCGCAAGAAGCGCGCTGACCGTGCGTCGGATGGCGGCGCCGGCGCCGCCGCGCCGGTGGCGGACGCCGCGGCGTACCAGGCGAGCGGCAAGAAGCCGGCGAACGCACGGCGCGCGGCGGCGCCGCCGGAGATCGCGAAGGCCCTCGGCGTCGGCGCGAAGACGCCCGACGTCCAGCTCGCGAGCGTGAGCGGCCCGACGCGCGGCACCTTCCACCTGTCCGACGTGCTCGCCAAGGAGCGCGCGCTCATCGTGTTCTACCGCGGCGACTGGTGACCGTACTGCCGCGCGCAGCTGGTCGAGCTGCAAGGAGCCCTGCCCGAGCTGGCGCGCCGTGACGTCGCGCTCGCCGCGATCGCCGTGGACCCGCTCGAGGTCAGCGCGAAGCTGGGCGCGGCCCACGGCCTGACGTTCCCGCTCGTGTCCGATCCGTCCCACACCGCGATGGACGCCTTCGGCGTGTTCGACGCGGAGAACGAGGTCGCGTGGCCCGCCGTGTACCTCGTCGATCGCGACGGCACGATCGCGTGGCGCTACCTCGGCGACACGTACAAGGTGCGCCCGACCACCGCCGAGCTGCTGCGCGCCCTCGACGGCGACTGACCGCAGCCGCAGCCGGGGATGCCCGGTCGCCGTGCCGGCAAGGGTGGTGAGCCGGCACGTGCCGCGCATCGATCGCGCCATGTCGGCGTCAGCCATGCGAGAGCGACCAGGCGTCCACGCCGCTGCGGGTCAGGCGATCGGGCCGGGCACGTGGCGCGGATCGATCGCGCCGTGGCGGCGCCAGCCGTGCTCGAGGAGCCAACCCTGCGGGCGCACGGTTCCCAAGGGCACGAAGTTCTCGGGCGGGATGAACGGGTAAGGACGGTTCCATCCGCCGAAGAGGACGCCGCTGGCGTAGGGATCGAGCTGCGCCGTGCGGAACGGCCCCTCGAGATCCTCGCGGTGGCGCCGCCAGTTGTTCAGGACGTACGAGATCGCAGACTTCACCTGCCGCGGCGTCTCGAGGTGCTCGACGTGATAGCGCTCGGGGAAGACGGTCCCACGGCGCGGCTTGGGCTCGCCGCGATCCAGCGCGACCGCCGCGTTCAGGCGCCGCGCCGCCGAGATCTCGAGCGACGCCATCCCGCGGCCGAGCGCCCGCTTGTCGTCGGCCTCGCAGATCAAGTGGATGTGCTCGCGCTGGATGCTGACGTGCACGACGCGGAAGTCCGTGCGCGCCCACGTCTTCTGGATCGCCTTGCGGATCGCGTGATACGCGCGCCGCCGCCGCAGCCGCCCGACCGCCTTCACGACCCGCAACGTCACGTGCACGGGCACGTTCTTCGCGAGCACCTCCCGCACGCGCACCCAGTTGCGCCGCCTCCCCGGCGCGCGAGGCCGCCCTGCACCGGTCCGCGCTCCGCCCCTGCCCCGGTCGAGGAACAGCTCAGCCTGCCGCTTCTTCGCCGCCATGATTTACGACGATATTCATCCGTTCTGCCAGCTCGTCAAGCAACTACCTGCCGTTTTTCGGGGCTCCGTTCAGCTACATGGGGGTCTGGAACGCCACCAGATCCCTACGCAGCCCGTCTCCGTCTCCCTCTCCGTCTCCCTCTCCGTCTCCCTCTCCGTCTCCCTCTCCGTCTCCCTCTCCGTCTCCCTCTC
>JAIOII010000808.1 GCA_019912685.1 Kofleriaceae bacterium | reverse complement strand
GGGCTCGGGCAAGGTCGCCGAGACGTACGCCGACGCGGAGATCGAGCTCGGGCTCGTCGACGACCGGCTCGCCGACGAGCTCGGCGGCATGGCGCCGTTCGGCCAGGAGAACCCGGCGCCGCTGCTCGTCGCGCGCGGGCTCGAGGTCCGGTCGAGCCGCAAGGTCGGCGACGGCTCGCACCTCAAGCTCGAGGTGCGCTGCCCGTCGACGGGGGCCTGGCGCGGAGCGATCGCGTTCGGCCAGGGCGCCGACGACCCGGGCGAAGGCGCGCGGATCGACGTCGCGTTCACGCCCTCGCGCTCGACGTGGAACGGCAAGTCGCGGGTCGAGCTCGAGGTGAAGCGGATCGCGCCGGTGGCGGCGGGCGGCGGGCCGCGGTAGACAGAGGCGTGACCGATCGCGATCCCGACGTGGACGAACCCGTTCCCCGGCTCCCACGCCGCTGGGGGATGAAGTTCACGTTCGGGCAGATCGTGCGCATCGTGATGGTGGCGACGGCGCTGATCGCGCTGATCGTGCTGCAGAAGCCGTGCGCGCGGTCGGTGAGCAAGTTCGTGACCAGCTTCGGCGACGAGGACGCCGCCGTCCGCTACATCGACGCCGGCGTCGACGCGGGCGGCGTGCTGCTCCGGGGCGACATGACGCCCCAGGAGCTCGAGGAAGCGATCAATCGAGAACGGCAACGTTGACCGGCGGCGCGGCGCCGAGCGTCACGGCGTGGTCGCCGCACGGCATGTTGCGCCGCGTCTTGGCGAGGAGCTCGGGGTCGAGCGTGGCGAGGACGACGCCGTCGCCCTCGGGGCGCTCGGCGACGACCGTGCCCCACGGATCGACGACGAGGCTGTGGCCGAAGCTCTTCCGCTTCTCGTTGTGCTGGCCCCACTGCGCGGCCGCGACCACGTAGCACTGGTCCTCGACGGCGCGCGCGCGCAGGAGCAGGTGCCAGTGGGCGGCGCCGGTGTGCGCCGTGAACGCCGCGGGCACGAGCAGGACGTTGGCGCCGCCGTCGCGCCACAGCCGGCGGTAGTGCTCGGGGAAGCGCACGTCGTAGCAGATCGACATGCCCATCCGCAGGCCGTGCGCCGCGACGACGAGCGCGCTGTCGCCGGGGCAGGTGCCGTCGGACTCGCGCAAGGTCGCGCCGCCGGGGATGTCGACGTCGAAGAGGTGCACCTTGCGGTAGCGGCCGATCACGCCCTTGCCGGGCGCGACGACGACCGCGGTGTTGTAGGCGCGCCGCGGGTCGCCGGGGACGGTCTCGGGCATGCCGCCGCCGACGACGACGGCGCCGGTCGACTCCGCGAGCCCGAGCAGCGTCTCGAGGATCGGCCCCGGGGTCGGCGTGTCGATGACCTCGGCGTGGACCATCTTGTCGCCCTCCTTCCGGCCGAGGAAGGCGAAGCACTCGGGGAGGACGATGACCTTGGCGCCGGCGGCGCCGGCCTCCTCGCCGAGGCGCCGGCAGGTGGCGAGGTTCTGGCGGAGGTCGTCGGTGGAGCACAGCTGCACCGCGGCGATCGTCACGGGCACATCCATGGCGGACACTTTACTCCTTCGGCAGCGCGTCGAGCTCGGTCCAGCGGTCGTAGAGGCGGGTGACGTCGGCGCGGGCGGCGTCGAGCGTGGCGACGAGGGCAGGGACCTCGGCGGCGCGCTCCTTGAAGACGGCCGGGTCGGAGAGGGTGGCCTCGAGCTCGGCGACCCTGGCCTCGGCAAGGGTGATCGTCTGCTCCATCGCGGCGAGCTCGTGCTTCTCCTTGAACGTGAGCTTGCGCTCGCGAACGCGAACACGTCCTTCGACGCGCGGCTGCGCCGCTCGCTCAGGACGAACGGGGGGCTCGGTGTCCGCCTTGCGCCGATCCTCGTAGGCGGAGTAGTCGCCCTCGTGGAACGTGACCTTGCCGTCGCCCTCGAAGGCGAGGATGCCGGTCGCGACGCGATCGAGGAACCAGCGGTCGTGGCTGACGACGAGCACGCAGCCGGGGAAGGCGCACAGCGCCGCCTCGAGCGAGCCGAGCGTGAGCAGGTCGAGGTCGTTGGTCGGCTCGTCGAGGACGAGCAGGTTGCCGCCGCGGCGGAGGAGCCGCGCGAGCTGGACGCGGTTGCGCTCGCCGCCCGAGAGCTTGCCGATCGGCGTGTCGGCGGTGGCGTCGGCGAACTGCATCATGCGCAGGAACGAGCGCACGTGCATCGGGCCGTCCTCGAGCATCACGTGGTCGTGGCCCTCGGCGACCTCCTCGAGCACGGTCGCGTCCTCGCGCAGGTCGCTGCGCCCCTGCTCGAGGTACGCCGGCTGCGTGTTCACGCCGAGCACGACCTTGCCGCGGTCCGGCGCGAGCTCGCCGAGGATGGTGCGGATGAGCGTCGTCTTGCCGGCGCCGTTCTTGCCGACGACGCCGATGCGATCGCCCGGCTTCATCGCGAGCGTGAGGTCGGTGAACAGCGGCCGGCCGTCGATCGCCCTCGAGACGCGATCGAGCTCGAGGATCGTGCGCCCGAGCCGCCCACCCGTCGGCAGGCGCAGCGCCATCGCGCCGGGCAGGCGATCGAGCACGCCGGGGGTCGCGGCGACCGCCGCCTCGAAGCGCTCGACGCGCGCCTTGGCCTTGGTCGTGCGCGCCGGTGGGCGCCGGCGGATCCACTCGATCTCGCGGCGCACGAACATGGCGCGCTCGTGCTCGCTCTTCACCTCCTGCGCCAGCCGCTCGGCCTGCTTCAGGAGGAACGTCGAGTAGTCGCCGTCGTGGGCGTAGAGCGCGCCGCGATCGATCTCGACGATGCGCGTGGCGACGCGGTCGAGGAAGTAGCGATCGTGGGTGACGAGGAGCAGCGCGCCCGGCCAGCTCTCGAGCCGCTCCTCGAGGAAGGCGACGGTGTCGGCGTCGAGGTGGTTGGTCGGCTCGTCGAGCGCGAGCACGTCGGCCTTGCCGAGGAGCGCGCGCGCCAGCGCGACGCGCCGCTTCTGCCCGATCGACAGGGTCCCGATCGCCGCCTCGAGCGGCGGCAGATCGAGCGCGGCGGCGAGCGTGTGGATCGCGTGCTCCGGCACGTCGCCGTCGCGCGCGCACAGCTCGCCGACCGTGCGCGCGCCGTCGAGCCGCGGCTCCTGCGCGACGTACTCGAGGGTCAGGTCGCGCCGCCAGGTGATCGTGCCGCCGTCGGGCTCGAGCTGGCGCCGCTCCTCGTCGTCGAGCCCGACGCCGCGCCGCGCCGCGACCACCATCTTGAGCAAGGTCGACTTGCCCGTGCCGTTGCGCCCGATGACGCCGATGCGGTCGCCCTGGTGCACCGACAGCGAGACGCCGTCGAGCACCCGGCGGGTGCCGAAGCTCTTCTCGAGCCCGAGCACGGTGAGGATCGTCGACACGGCCCCGCACTATGCGGTACGGCAGGGGCGTTGTCACACGCCGACCTCGCCAGAGAGCTCGTCGCGATGATCGCGCGCGACGACGAGACCCGCGCCCGGCTCGCCGCGGACGGCTCGCTCTTCGCGGGCTACCACCCGGAGATGGAGGCCGTGCATCGCGCCAGCGCGGCGCGCCTGCGCGAGCTCGTCGCCGTGCACGGGTGGCCGGGCCGCACGCTCGTCGGGGAGGAGGCGGCGAGCGCGGCGAGGCGCATCGTGCAGCACGCGATCGGCGAGCCCGACTTCCTGCGCGCGATGTTGCCGGTGCTCCAGGCGGCGGCCGCGGCCGGCGAGGTCGCGCCCGCCGAGGTCGCGATGCTCGACGATCGCATCCGCGTCCTCGAGGGCCGCCCGCAGCGCTACGGCACGCAGTACGACTGGGACGACGCGGGCGCCGCCATGGTGCCGAGCGGTACCGTCGAGGAT
>JAIOII010000807.1 GCA_019912685.1 Kofleriaceae bacterium | reverse complement strand
ATGCAGCGCCTGGGCCGCGTCGGCGACCGCCGCCAGCTCGCGGGTGGGCGCGCCGGTGTCGGCGATCGGCAGCGGCTGCGCCATCACGAGCGCCAGGAGCGGCTGCTCGTCGTCCCCGAGCACGCTCGCGCGCGCGTCGGGACGAGCGCGGCGCGGCCGCTCCTCGAGCTCGATCACCGCCGGTGACGCGACGAGCGCCTCGAGCTCCGCGATCACCGCGCTCATCGCGGGGCGGTCCTCGGGGCGGCGCTGCATCATCCGCCGCACGAGCTCGGAGAGCGGCTCGGGGAGGTCGTCGCGCACGTCGCGCAGGCGAGGCATCTCCGCGAACAGGAGCTTGGCGAGCACGGGCATGAGCCCGGCGCCCGGGAACGCCGGCGCGCCGCCGATGCACTCGAAGAGCACGCAGCCGAGCGAGAAGACGTCCATCGGCCCGCGGACGTCGGAGCCCTCGCGCGCCTGCTCGGGCGCCATGTAGCCGACGGTGCCGAGGATCTGGCCGCTCATCGTCATCGCGCGCGTACCGCCGCCGAGCGGGCGCGCGACGCCGAAGTCGAGCAGCTTCACCGCCGACGTCGCGCCACCGACCAGGAAGATGTTGCCTGGCTTGATGTCGCGGTGCACGACGCCCTGGCGGTGCGCGGCGTCGAGCGCCTCGGCCACGCGCCGCGCCATCGCCAGCGCCTCACGCACGAGGAGCGGCGCGCGCCCGAGCCGCTGGCCGAGATCCTCGCCGTCCAGCCACTCCATCGCCAGGTAGAGCGGCGACTCGCCGTGCGCGACGTGGCGGACGATGCCCGGGTGATCGAGCTGGGCGAGGAGCCGCGCCTCGCGGACGAAGCGCGCCATGTGCGTCTGCATCGTCGGGTGCAGGATCTTCACGGCGACGCGGTCGCCGCCGTGGAGATCGCGGGCGCGGTACACGACGCCCATACCGCCCGAGCCGGCGACCTCCTCGAGGAGGAAGCGGCCGTCGACGGTCGATCCCGGGCGGTGCTCGGTCACGCTCCTTCCGGCCGCGCGCGGGCGCGCAGGTGCTGGTGGATCGTCTCGATGAGCTGATCGCGGTCGACCGGCTTGGTGAGGTACCCGTCGCAGCCGGCGGCGCGAGCCCGCTGCTGGTCCTCGCGGCTCGCGTGCGCCGTCAGCGCGACGACCGGGATCGTGCGCAGCGGGCTCGCCTTGAGCCGGCGCGTCGCCTCCCACCCGTCGAGCCGCGGCAGCGAGAGGTCCATGAGGATGAGCGCGGGCTGGTCGCGCTGGGCGCGGTCGAGGCCGTGCTCGCCGTCCTCGGCCTCGATCACGTCGAAGACGCCGTGCAGGTAGCGACGGACGACGTCGCGGTTCTGCGCCGAGTCCTCGACGTAGAGGATCCGCGGCAGTCGCTGCTGCTCGCGCTGGCGGAGGAGCTGGCGCTTGGCCTCGACGACGAGCTCGTCGATCGACGCGCCGCTCTTCTGCACGACGCCGGCCATGCCGTGGCGCAGCGCCTCCTCCTCGGCGGCGGTCAACGTCTTGCCGGTGAGCACCACGACCGGCACCTGGATCTGCTCGGCGCGCAGCTTGCTCAGCACCTCGAACCCGCTCATGCCGGGCATGCACAGGTCGAGGACCAGGAGGGCAGGGCGCGTGACGCGGACGCGGAGGAGCGCCTCCTCGCCCGTGCGCGCCTCGGCGACGGGGAAGCCGGCGGCGCGCAGCTGCCGCGCCACGAGCTCGCGGGTGGCCGCGTCGTCGTCGACGACGAGGACTTCGCCCCGCTCGGCGCCGACCTCGCGCGTGACGATGTCGGCCAGGCGCTGCGCCTCGAACGGCTTGACCAGGTAGTCGACCGCACCGAGCGCGAAGCCGCGCGCGCGCTCCTCGGCGACCGAGATGATGATCACCGGGATGCGGGCGAGCGCGGGGTCGGACTTGAGCTCCGAGAGCACGGTCCAGCCGTCGAGCCTGGGCAGGATCATGTCGAGGATGATCGCGGCCGGGTTCCGCTCGCGGGCGAGGCGCAGCGCGGACACGCCGTCCTCGGCGAGCACCACCTGCATGCCCTCGCGCTCGAGCTCGGCGGCGAGGAGCTGGTGGATCAGGGGATCGTCGTCGACGACGAGGATCGTGGTGCCGGGCGCGACCTCGGCGCGGACCGAGCGCGGGCCCGTCGTCGGCTTGCGCGGCGCCTCGCCGGTCGGGACCTTCATCGTGCCGTGGAGCACGACGCGGAACACCGAGCCGCGGCCGACCGTGCTGGTGGCCGTGATCGTGCCGCCGAGCACGCGGCACAGCTCGCGGACGATCGCGAGCCCGAGCCCGGTGCCCCCGACCTTGCGCGTGCTCGAGCCGTCGACCTGCCGGAACTTGTCGAAGATGTGCGAGAGCTGATCGGCCGGGATGCCGACGCCGGTGTCCTCGACGGTGACGACGAGCGCGTCGCCGTCGCGGTGCGCCTCGACGATGACCTCGCCGCTCTCGGTGAACTTGGCGGCGTTCGAGAGGAGGTTGAGCAGGATCTGGCGCAGCTTGAGCTTGTCGGTGTCGACCTCGATCGCGAGGTCGCCGAGCTGGGCGTGGATCTCGACCGGCTTGCCCTTGGCGTACTCGCGCACGGTCGCGATGCACTCGTCGACCAGGCCGGCGAGCTCGAAGCGCTCGACCACGACGTCGACGTGTCCGGCCTCGATCTTGGAGAGATCGAGGATGTCGTTGATGAGGGCGAGCAGGGTCCTGGCGTTCGCCTTGACCACGCCGAGGTCGCGGCGGCCGTGCGGCGTGAGCCGCGCGCCCTCCTCGCGGAGGAGGAGCTCGCAGTAGCCGAGGATCCCGTTCAGCGGCGTGCGGATCTCGTGGGAGAAGTTGGCGAGGAACTCGCTCTTGAGGCGGGCGGCGACCTCGATCTCTCTCGCGCGCTCCTCCTCGACCTTCTTGGCGCGGGCGAGATCCTGCGCCAGGCGATCGAGGTCCTCGTTCTGCTGGCGGATGATCTCCATCTGCAGCGCGCGCTGCTGGTAGCTCGCCAGCGTGCGCGCCGACACCGCGCGCGACTTCTCGAGCTCGACCAGGTTCTCCTGGAGGCGGCGGTTGGCCTCCTCGAGCTCGGCCTTCGACTTGCGCAAGGCCTCGTCGGCGGCGCGCTTCTCGGTGAACTCCTCGGTGACGCCGAGGACGTAGCGACGGCCGTCGCGATCGGTGATGGCGAGCTTGCGGGTGCGGAACCAGAGATCGACGCCCTGCGCGCGGGCGACCTCCTCGAGGAGCTTGGTCTGCCCGGTCGCCAGGACCTCGCGGTCGTCGATCGCGAACTGATCCGCCTGCTCCTTCGGCAGGTACTCGTGGTCGGTCCGGCCGATCATCTGCTCGCGGGTGACGCCGAGCACGGAGAGCGCCGTCGGGTTCATGTGACAGAGGCGCAGCTCCTCGGCGTCCTTGACGAACAGCACGAACGGCAGGCTCTCCACGACCGCCTCGAACAGCGCGCCCGAGGCCGGTCCGCCGGCCGGCGCCGGTTCGCGCCGGCGCGAGAGCTCGCGCAGGAGCGCGACCGGTAGCCGCGCGAGCTGATCGGCGCCGACGTAGTCGACGGCGCCGATCTGCTCGCGCGGCTACCGGTCGCGCTCCTGCGCGAGCTCTCGCGCCGGCGCGAACCGGCGCCGGCCGGCGGACCGGCCTCGGGCGCGCTGTTCGAGGCGGTCGTGGAGAGCCTGCCGTTC
>JAIOII010000806.1 GCA_019912685.1 Kofleriaceae bacterium | reverse complement strand
GCGCGCTTCGACGCGACCGGCGGGCTTCACGGCGCCGGCGTCTTCGACGCGGCCGGGCGGGCGCTCGCGGTGCGCGAAGACGTCGGCCGCCACAACGCGCTCGACAAGGTCATCGGCTGGGCGCTCGACGCGGGCCACGCGCCGCTCGGCCAGCGCATCGTCGCGGTGTCGGGGCGGCTGGGCTACGAGCTCGTCGAGAAGGTCGTGCTCGCCGGGGCGCCGATCGTCGTCGCGGTGTCGGCGCCGTCGAGCCTGGCGATCGACGTCGCCGAGCGGTTCGGCGTCGCCGTCTGCGGGTTCGCCCGAGGAACGCGCCTCAACGTGTACAGCCACGGCTGGCGCGTGCTCTAGGGTCGTGCAATACACCGCGGCAGTCGCGCGTTCCGCGTCCACGCGCGCGCGATTTTTTTGCGCCCCCTCCACCCCCATGCTTAGGGTTTCTCGATGACTTCCACGCACCGCGCGATCACGGCCATCGCGCTCGCGCTGTCGGCGGGCCTCGCCGGCTGCGGCAAGAAGAGCTCCGGCGAGAAGACGACCGCGCAGGGCGGCGACCAGCAGGCCTCGGCCGGCGGCGGCGGAAGCGCCGCGAAGCCGCCGGTGAAGGCGCCCTCGCGCGGGCCGGAGCGGCCCGTGTACTCGCTCGTCGACAACCGGCTGTCGGGCCACCTCCTGCGCGGCGGCGGGCTCGTGCTCCCCGGCGGCTCGGTCGGGTTCGCGAAGTACATCCGCTTCGGCAACCTCGAGAAGATCAAGCAGAAGACGTGGGAGCTGCGGCAGACCGAGGGCGACAAGAAGGTCGCGGTCATGAACGGCAAGTCGGCGCGCGTCGACGTGCCGCTCACCGCCGACGAGCTGCGCGGCAACCCGGTGGTGCGCGTGCGCGTGCACGCCGGTGCGGCGCAGGCGTTCTCGGTGCGCGTGAACGGCAACAAGGACGTGAACGCGCAGCTCGGCGAGGGCTGGCAGACCGTCGAGCTCGCGCCGCCCGCGGGGCAGCTCAAGGAAGGCGAGAACGAGCTCCTGTTCTTCGCCGGCGGCTCGGGCCTGGCGGTCGAGTGGATCCAGGTCGGCGGCGCGGCGCCCGGCGACGGCGCGGCGACGTTCTACGACACCGACGCGAAGGAGCTGCTCCTGCCCGAGGGCGGCGGCATGGCGTGGTACGCGGTGGTGCCCGAGCGAGGGCGCGTGACCGGCGACCTCTCCGACGGCGCGTGCGAGGTGACGGTGCGCGCGACGGCCGAGGACGGCGCGGGCGCCGACGGCAAGCTGGTCGGGATCGGGTCGGCGGTCGACCTCGGGTCGCTCGCGGGCAAGGCGGCGCGCATCGAGCTGACGGCGTCGGGGTGCAAGGAGGCGCGGCTGGCGAAGGCGGCGATCGTGGTGCCGGGCGAGGAGCCCAAGGCGCAGCGCGGCGAGGCGCCGAAATACGTCGTCCTGTTCGTGATGGACTCCTTGCGCGCGGACCGCGTGAAGCCGTGGAACCCGTCGGCGCGGCCGGAGGTCCCGGTGTTCGAGAAGCTCGCGGAGGAGTCCGCGGTCTTCCTCCAGCACTACGTGCAGGGCAACGAGTCGCGCGTGTCGCATGCGTCGTTGTGGTCGTCGCTCTACCCGATCAAGCACTCGATGATCGGCGGGTCGGAGAAGCTCGACCTCAAGTGGACGACGATCGACGAGGTCGCCAAGGCCGCCGGCAAGTTCACGGCGGGCGCGACGTCGAACGGGTACGTCGAGCCCAAGCGCTGGGGGTTCGGGACGGCATGGGACGCGTACTCGAACCACATCCACGAGGCGCTCGGCCTGCGCGCCGACGACATCCTCGAGAAGGGCCTGAAGTTCGTCGGCGGCAAGCAGGAGCCGTGGTTCCTGTACCTCGGCACCGTCGACACGCACGTGTCGTGGCGGGCGAAGGAGCCGTGGATCTCGAAGTACAGCCCGGGCTACGCGGGCCGCTTCGCCGACGTGTTCTCGGGCGGCGACGCCGGCAAGGTGGCGTCGGGGTCGGTCAAGCTGACGGAGCACGAGATCAAGCACGTGCGCGCGATCTACGACTCGAACGTCAGCTACCAGGACGAGGTGCTCGGCAAGCTCATCGCGAAGCTCGAGGAGCAGGGCATCTGGGACAAGACGATGCTCATCATCACGGCCGACCACGGCGACGAGCAGTGGGAGGACAACGGGCGCGTGGGTCACGGCCAGTCGAGCCGCGACATGCTGGTGCACGTGCCGCTGCTCGTGCGCTACCCGCCGATGGTCGGCGCCGGCAAGTTCACCGAGGGCACCGAGCTCGTCGACGTGGTGCCGACGGTGGCGGACGCGCTCGGCGTGCAGATGGACGCCGAGTGGCAGGGGCAGTCGCTCCTGCCGCTGTCGTGGGGCGTGGGCGGCGGCTATCCGCGGATGTCGATGACGTCGATGTACGAGGACTCGCACGGCGCGCGCATCGGGCACTGGAAGGTGCGCATCAACGGCGGCTCGAACCTGCGGGTGTTCGATCTGGCGCGCGATCCGGAGGAGATGAAGAACGTCGCGGGCGAGGCGTCGGCGGCGATCGGCGCGCGCCTCGTCCTCGATCCGCTGTGGCTGCTCCGCACCTACAACAAGGAGTGGAAGAAGTCGCAGTGGGGCAACGCCGCCAACGTGACGGCGCGCTTCGCCCAGGACATGGGCGAGTGACGCGGCCGTGAACGACGCAGAGCTCGCGCGCCTGCGCCCGACCGACGGCGCGCGCTACCTGCTCGAGCTGGACGCTGCGACCGACACGACCGCGCGCTACCGCGCCTGGATCCTCACCCCGTCCGCGTCGTTCACCTACACAGCCGACCTCACCGCCGCCGCCGAGCCCGCCCTCACGCCGACCGGCGAGCCGGCGCCCGCCGACCTCCTCGACCGCCTCACCATGTTCGCGCGCCTCCTCGCGCGCAGCGCCCCGCCCTGGCCCCACCGCCACCTCCGCTGGCGGGGGACACGCTCCTAGCTCCCATCCCCTCGCAATCTCGACGCTTTTCGCACCACTTGCGTCGCGCGAGAGGGGGACACGCTCCGGGGTCGCAGCTCGTCGACATCGCTCGCGTTTTCGACCCAGTTGCGTCGCGGTAACCCGGATGTGGCCCCGCGCGTACGCGCTGCATGAGACTCCTCGCGTGCGCGGTCGCGGCGGTCGCGTGCTCCGGTGCCGCGCCGCGCGCACCCGGAGCGGACAGCGACGACGCCACCGTGGCGCCGTCACGAGGCGCCATCGTCGTGGAGCTCTTCACGTCGCAGGGCTGTAGCTCGTGTCCGCCGGCCGATCGATTGCTCACCGCGCTCGTGGCCGGTGAGCGCACCCGTCCCGTCATCGCGCTCGCATTCCACGTCGACTACTGGAACGATCTCGGCTGGCGCGATCCGTTCTCGTCGCCGCTCGCGACCGCGCGACAGGAGGCGTACGCGCGCACGCTCGATCGCGGGCTCTACACGCCGCAGCTCGTCGTCAACGGCCGCGCGCACGCGGTCGGTTCGCGACGTGCGGACGTCGAGCGCGCGCTCGCGGCGGCTGTGCCCGTGCCGGCGATGGCCGCGAGCGTCGACCTCGTCGGAGACAGCGTCGTGGTTCGCGCCGACGCGCCCGGCGGCACGCACGCGCTCCTCGCCGTCTTCGAGGACGACCTGGCGACGGACGTGCCCGCCGGGGAGAACCGCGG
>JAIOII010000805.1 GCA_019912685.1 Kofleriaceae bacterium | reverse complement strand
GCCGGGCGCTCCGGGTGGCCGCGCCGCGCCGCGCCCGCCGTCCGCGATGGGGCGTGGGCGCACGAAGGACGGCGCCGATCCGTTCGTCGGCACCGTGCTCAACAACCGCTTCAAGATCGAGTCGAAGCTCGGCGAGGGCGGTTTCGGCGCGGTCTACAAGGGCGTGCAGCAGGGCACCGGGCGCAAGGTCGCGCTCAAGCTCCTCCACCCCGAGATGACGCGCGACGAGAACCTGGTCGCGCGCTTTCGCCGCGAGGGCCTCGTCCTCTGCAACCTGCGCGACCCGCACACGATCACGACGTACGACTTCGACCAGACGCCCGACGGCACGCTCTACATCGCGATGGAGCTGCTCGAGGGCAAGAGCCTGCACCAGGTCTTCCACTCCGAGGCGCCGATCGACTGGCGCCGCGTGCTCAAGATCATGTCGCAGATGTGCAGCTCGCTCGGCGAGGCGCACAAGCAGGGCATCGTCCACCGTGACCTCAAGCCCGAGAACATCTACCTCGAGAACCGCGGCGGCGATCCCGAGTTCGTGAAGATCCTCGACTTCGGCATCGCCAAGGTGATGAAGGGCGACAACACCGTCGACCCGGGCGCGCCGCAGCTCACGGCGACCGGCCAGACGCTCGGCACGCTCGAGTACATGTCGCCCGAGCAGCTCATGGGCAAGCAGCTCGACGGGCGCAGCGACGTGTACGCGCTCGGCGTGCTCGGCTACGAGCTGCTCACCGGACGCCTGCCCTTCCCCGACGCCAAGGGCCCGGCGGCGCTCATCACGGCGCAGCTCAAGCAGACGCCCAAGCCGCCGTCGCAGGCGAACCCCGCCGGCAACATCCCCGCCGGCGTCGATCGCATCATTCTCAAGACGCTCGAGAAGAACAAGGACAACCGCTTCGCCGACGTGCAAGCGCTCGCGCAGGCCGCGCAGGAGTGCATCAACAGCGGCGGCGCGTGGGGCACCGACGCGCCGGCGGCGGCCGCTGCGGCAGCGCCCGCGAATCGCGGACGCGCGGCGATGGCGGAGACGACGCGCGGCGATCCGATGAACCTCGGCGCGCCGCCGTCGGGGCGCCGCCCGTCGGCGGACCGGCGCACGCGCGCATGGGAACCCCGCAGCCCGTCGGTCCCATGCCCGGCAACGGCCGCGACGGCTCGAGCCCGAACCTGATGGCCGGCATGCCGATGCCGGGCATGAGCGCGCACGCGCCCGCACCGTACGGCGCGCCGGGCCCCGGCCTGGGACCGGGATCGATGGGCCCTCCGCCCGGCATGGTGCCGAACGCGTCGTATCCGCCGCAGGTCACGCCGCACGGCCACGCGGGCCACGCGGGCCACGCGGGCCACGCGGCTCGGCGAACGAGCCCGATCCTCTGGATCGTGATCGGCGTCCTGCTCGTCGCCGCCGGCACGGGCGCGGTGCTCGCGCTGACCCTCTGATCCTGTCGCCCGAAGCGCGAGGCGTTCTTCCCGCGCCGACCCGCGCGACATCGGAGAGCCGGGCGACCCGCGCGACCCGCGCGACCCGCGACCCGCGCGACCCGCGCGACATCGGTGAGCCGAGGCGGCGACGCGGCCCGCGGGGGCGGCCAGAGCCGGGGAGAACGTGGGCGC
>JAIOII010000804.1 GCA_019912685.1 Kofleriaceae bacterium | reverse complement strand
ATCACGGCTCGCACCCCGCGTCGCCCTCGCGCTCGCGTTCCTCGCCGCGTGCGGCGGGGAGGGCGCGCCGTGCGACGACGTCACCGGCCGCTGCCTCGCCGTGCACGTCAGCGCGCCGGCGATCGACGCGATCGATCAGCTCGACCTCGACATCCTCTACGGCGCGCGCCACGACGTCGGGCACACCCAGCTCGAGGGCGGCCGGGCCGTGCGCCTCCCCGTCGACACCGCGATCCACTTCGACGACCGCGCCGGGGACCTCGCGATCGGCGTCGTCGCCGGTGGCAAGCTCGCCGGGAACCTCCTCGGCACCGGCGCCGCGTCGGCGACGCTCGGCCCCGGCGAGCACGCCGACGTCGCCATCGTGCTCGCGCCGCCCGCCGCCTGCGTCGATCTCTCGTTCTACTGCGGCGGCGATCAGGTCGCCGGCGATCCCGACACGCTCTACCAGTGCGACGCCGGCGCCGTGCCGCAGGCGCGCGGCCGCTGCCTCCACGGCTGCGTGATCAACCCCGGCGACGACGACGCGTGCGACGGCGGTCCCGACCCCTGCGTCGAGGGCGGCTTCTACTGCGGCGGCAACAAGCTCGACGGCGATCCCGGCACGCTCTACCGCTGCAGCGGCGGCGTCGGCACCGCGCCGATGCCCTGCGCCAGCGGCTGCGAGGTGCGGGCGGCCGGCACGGACGACGCCTGCTTCTTCTGACCCCGCGTTCACGGACAGGTCGGCGCGACCTGCCCGTCGGAGCCGGTGAGCATGTACGCGTCGGAGACGAAGCCGTTGCCGATGTCGTCCCACAGGTTCGTCGTGCCGTACGTCCCCGTGATCGTCTGGCCGCGCTTCTGGCAGCGGATGGTCACCCACGTGCCGTCGGCGATCGCGCCGATCGCGGCGGTCGACGTGCTCGCGCCCGCGCGCACGGTCAGCTTGGCGCCCGACGTGTTCACGCGCGCGCTCACGCCGCCGCCCGACCCGCAGCGGTTCTTGCTCGTGTAGTTGCGCGTGCCGTAGTACGCCGCGGTCGCGCCGTTGAACGACGCGCGCATGGCGGCGCCGTTGTGGCGCTGCTCGTAATGGAGGTGCGGCCCGGTCGAGCCGCCGGTCGAGCCGACGGTGCCGATCTTCTGGCCCTGGCTCACCTGCTGGCCGACCGACACGCTCTGGCTCGCGAGGTGCGCGTAGCGCGTCGTGTAGCCGTTGCCGTGGCTGATCTCGATCCACCGGCCGTAGCTCGTGCTGCCGGTGTTGGCGACGCGCGAGACCCGGCCGGCCGCCGCCGCGACGACGGTGTCGCCGATGTCGTTGTTGCGGTTGAAGTCGACCGCGAGCTGCGGGCTGTGCCCCGTGCGCGTCTGGCCGGCCCACACCTGGCCGCACGGGAACGGCAGCTGGAAGCGCGGCGACACCGCGAACAGGGCGCCGTGGTCGACGGCCTCGACCTCATCCGAGTGCTCGTCCTCGGGCAGCGGGCCTTCGTCGTCCCACTCCCAGTCGCCGAGCGTGCCCGCCGGATCGTCCGGATCGATCTCGCCGTCGTCCGCGCAGGCACCGAGGACGAGAGCCGCGATCGCGGCTCCCACGAACAGGTTCGAGCTCTTCTTCATGGCGCCGCTCTTCAGCAAGGTCCACGCCACGGCGAACTGCGCGGAACCGCGTCGACCCCTGTCGCGCGCGGCGCTACAGGTGCACACGGCCGTCCGCGGATCCGGCCACCAGGTCAGCCGGTTCTTGACGACGTTCCCGGTAGTTGCGCGCGGCACGTCGGTTGCGATGGGGCCCGGTCATGCACATGCGCAACCCGTTCGTCGCGATCCTCCCGATCCTGTTCGCCGCCTGTGTCGGTGAACCGCCCGATGAGCCGTTCTACGAGCCGCCCCTCACCGACGAGGAGCTCGCCCAGCTCCCCGACGACAGCTTGCTCGATCACGAGCACACCGACCTCGTCCTCGTGCCCGGCCCCGCGGAGGACGACGCCGCGATCTTCGACGATGACGAGGCCTTCGCGCCGTACGACATCGCGGTCGTGGATGACGGCGAGCAGCCGATGACCAGCGGGCAGCTCCACGCGCTCCTGCGCTGGGGCCTGCACCCGCGCGCCTCCGACGGCCTGCGCGCCGCTGGCGTCGCGTCGTGGCGCATCACGCAGACGATCGGCAACGCGCCCGCGTCGGCCGGCTACCACGCGCAGGACGGCTCGGTGAACGGCCAGCCGTACACCGCGGCGACCGACCTCTCGACCTCGGGCATGACCGGGACCCAGATCCACAACCTGCTCGAGCGACTGGCCAAGGTCGGCTTCGCCGCCTGGTACCGCAAGAACGGCGTCGACGGCTGGAGCGGCGCCAACCACATCCACGTCGTCTACGCCAACTGCAAGATGAAGTCGCAGCTGCGCGCCCAGGTCCGCTCGTTCCTGGTCGGGCGCAACGGCCTCGTCTCGAACCGCGTGTACACGTGGCACGCGTTCACCGCGGCGGCGAAGGCGGCGGTCCAGCGCAAGTTCAACCAGAGCCAGCAGGGCACGACGAACGGCGGCGCCGGCGTGTCGGCGCGCATCAACACGAGCGGCGCGCCGCTCACGGTGCGCGCGAACGCGTCGACGACGTCCGCCGCCGTCGGCTCGCGCGCCGACGGCGCGTACGTCACCATCACCTGCCAGAAGCGCGGGCAGTCGGTGACCGGCACCTACGGGACGTCGACGCTCTGGGACTACATCGGCACCGGCTACGTCGCCGACGCCTACGTCGCGACCGGCTCCGACGGCCAGGTCGCCCCGACCTGTCAGTGACGCGTGGGGGTCCCCACCGCCTCCGGGACCTCCTCCGGAGGCGCCTCGAGCTCGGCGAGCATCTCGCGCAGGAGCCTGGCGAGCGCCTTGCGCTGCGCCTTCTCGCTCGCGCTCCACGACGCCTTGTCGGCGCGCTTGTGCGCGAGCTTGAACTTCACGCCGACCATCTCGGTCGTGTAGCTGTTGGCGTCCACCTTCGTGACCACCTGATCGGCGAGGATGTACCAGCGGTACCCCGTGCCGACGGGCGCGCCCGATCCCTCCGGCGCCTTGCCCGCGCGCCGCTTCGTGACGGCGTAGCTGAACTCCCACTTGTCCGGCGTCAACTTCTTCTCGGTCCAGTCGCCGGCGTCGTACTTCCATCGGTGCTTCCGCCCGACCTTCATCCCCGTGTAGCGCTTGCCCTGGAACTCCTTGACCTGGTCGTAGCTTCTCGGTCTTGCGCGGGTCGCCATCATGAACCTTGGCCACGCGCGCCGGCATCGTCGATCGGCGCGATGAGACACCCGGATCCAGCTGTCACGAGCGTTTCCATGGGGTAGGTTCGCGCCGTGGGACGCGCCTTCGAGAAACGCAAGTCGACCATCTTCGCGCGCATGGATCGCGTGGGGAAGATCTTCGCCAAGATCGGCAAGGACATCGCCATCGCCGTGAAGGCGGGCGGCCCCAGCCCCGACGGCAACCCGGCGCTCCGCCGCGCGCTGCAGAACGCGCGCGCCGCCAACATGCCCAAGGACAGGATCGAGAACGCGATCAAGAAGGCGAGCGGGCAGGGCGCCGCCGCCTACGAGATCGTGATCTACGAGGGCTACGCGCCGCACGGCATCGCGCTCCTCGTCGAGACCGCGACCGACAACGTCACCCGCACGGTCGCCAACGTGCGCCACGCGTTCAAGGCGCACGGCGGCAACATGGGCACCACGGGCAGCGTCGCCTTCATGTTCCAGCACCAGGGCGTCTTCCGCCTCGAGCCGAGCGGCATCGATCGCGACAGCCTCGAGCTCGAGCTGATCGACCACGGCCTCGTCGCCCTCGACGACGGCGAGGGCGACAAGGGCGAGCCGCTCCTGCTCGTGCGCGTCGCGTTCGCCGACTTCGGCACGATGCAGGCGGCGCTCGACGCGCGCGGCATCCACGCGGTGTCGACGGCGTTCGAGTACGTGCCGCAGAACGTGACCGAGCTCCCCGACGACAAGACCGACGAGGTGCTCAAGCTGGTCGCGGCGCTCGAGAGCGACGACGACGTGCAGAACGTCTACAGCACGCTCGCCTGACGCGCCCCGCGCTCGGATCAGAGCACGAAGTGCCGCGTCTCGCGCACGGCGCGGCGCAGCTCGCCGCGCACGTCGGGATGGGCGATCGAGATGAGCGCCTCGGCGCGGGCGCGCAGGCTCAGGCCGTGGAGATCGACGGCGCCGTGCTCGGTCACGACCCAGTGCACGTGTCCGCGCGTCGTCACCACGCCGGCGCCCGGCTTGAGCGCCGGCGCGATGCGCGACACCGTGCCGCCGGCCGCCGTCGACGGCAGCGCGATGATCGCCTTGCCGCCCTCGGTCAGGGCCGCGCCGCGGATGAAGTCCATCTGGCCGCCGATGCCGCTGTAGATACGGTGGCCGATCGAATCGGCGCACACCTGGCCGGTCAGGTCGATCTCGAGCGCCGAGTTGATCGCCGTGACCCGCGGGTTCTTGCGGATGAGCGCCGTGTCGTTGGTGCGATCGCAGGGGTGGAACTCGACCAGGTGGTTCTCGTGCACGAAGTCGAAGAGGCGCCTGGTCCCCGAGACGAAGCTCGTGACGATGCGGCCGCGGTGCACGCACTTGCGGGCGTTGGTGATGACACCCTGCTCGACCAGCGGCACCAGTCCGTCGGAGAACATCTCGGTGTGCACGCCGAGGTCGTGCTTGTCCCCGAGCCGCGCCAGCACGGCGTCGGGGATGGCGCCGATGCCCATCTGCAGCGTGGCGCCGTCCTCGACGAGCGCCGCGACGTGGGCGCCGATCTGCGCCTCGACGTCGCCGATCACCGACGCGGCGTGCTCGGCGAGCGGACGATCCGTGTGGCAGAAGGCCGTGACACGCGACAGCGGCACCGTCGAGGCGCCCGCCGTCCGCGGCATCTGCGCGTTGATCTCGGCGAGCACGACGCGCGCCGACTCGGCGGCGGCGAGCGCCGCGTCGACCGACGTGCCCAGGGTGCAGTTGCCGTGGACGTCCGGCGGCGACAGCTGCAGGACCGCGACGTCGAGCGGGATCGCGCGCGTCCGGAACAGGCCGGGGATGTCGGAGAGGAACACCGGGATGAAGTCGGCGCGACCCTCCGCCACCGGCTCGCGCAACGCCGGACCCGTGAACAGCGAGTACGAGAAGAAGCGCCCGGCGTGCTTGGCGTCGGCGAACGGGATCGGGCCCTGCAGGTGCAGGTGATAGAGCGCGACCTCGCGCAGCTCGTCGCGGCGACAGAGGGCGTCGAGGAGCGGGGTCGGCGTCGCGCACGCGCCGTGCACGAACACGCGCTGTCCGCGCTCGACATGCGCCATCACCTCCTCGGGCGAGCGCGCGTCGCGCCGCCAGTCGCGAACCTTCGTCATCCGCGGCATGCTCGCACGGTCCATGAAGCTCCACACCGTGTCCCTGCTGTCGATCGCCGTCCTCGCCGCCGCGTGCGGCCCGAACCCGAAGGCGCCTCAGGCTCCCGCCGAGACGGCCGCGCCCGCCGCGCCGGTGTAGGTGCGGATGACGGAGCCGTTGTTGCCGGCGTAGACCTTGACCGCGGGTGCCGCGCCTTCGAACGCCACCGCGAAGTCGTCGCGCGTGTCGTTGTCGATGCGGCCCAGCGCGCAGATGTCACCGCCGAACGTCGTGTTGGCGGACAGGAGCGGGGCGAAGCCGAAGATGAGACTCTGGTCGAGCCCGGAGTAGAGATCGATCCGGTTGGCGCCACCGGGGCTGCCGATGGCGATGTCCGGGTACGCGTCGCCGTTGATCGCGCCGACCCCGGCCACGAACGGCACGGTGCCAGGCCCGGTGCCGTTCGCATTCATGGTCGCGATCGGCAGGCGGGTCGCGCCCGACACCAGGTGGACGTGCACGTTGGTCCCGTAGGCGAAGTCGCGGACACCGTCGAGGTCGATGTCGCCGAGCACGGCGATGTGCTTGCCGAGGCCGGAGTAGAACCCGTCGGCGTTGCCCCGCTGGTAGCTGAGGCGCCGGCTCTCGGACGGCGGCTGCACGTCGATGCTCCAGATGCGGGTGCCGCGCAGGAAGTTGTTCGGGTCCCGCCGCACGAACTCGGAGGTGGGGTTCGTGGGGAACTCGAGGCTGCGGTCGAAGATGCGCGCCTCGACCGTGTGTGGGCCGTAGCCGAGCACCGCGCCATACACGCGCAGGCTGGTGGTGATCGGCACGCCGGTGTTGGTCACCTGCACGCCGTCGATCCACCACTCGTAGCGACCGCCGGTGGGCGTGGCGTCGGTGTAGGAGAGGTCGGCGAAGTTCAGGTCCGACAACGTGATGTTGGCCGCGGCCGGAACGATGTTGGCCATCGGGCTCAGCCCGCCCACGCCGTAGGTCCGGCGCACGATCTCCTCCCGACACACCGCGCAGTGGTAGTTGTCGAGGAAGTTCATCATGCAGTTGGTGTCGGGGTGCCACACGCCGCCCTGGAAGCCAGCCCCGCCCACGAAGGCGCCGGGGTACGTGATCCGATTCGCCCAGTAGTTCCATTTCAGCGGCGGCGAGCCGACGCGGTTGGTGACATTCGCCTCCGGGTGGTCGGGGTTGCTCGGTGAGTCGAAGCCACCGCCGAAGGTCACGTACTCGTCGTGCAGGTTCGCGTACGCGTGCCCGAGCTCGTGCTCCATGATCTGCGGGAACTTGAGGCGCGGGTCGGTCCCGACTGCCGTGCGGTTGGTGGTGCCCATGCCGTACTGGTTGAACCCGGCGATGCCGCCGTAGTTGTTCGGCGCGTTGGCGAGGATGAGCACGGCGCCGGTCTCGACGTCGGGGGCCTGGATGGCGTCGAGCAGCGCCGCGTTCAGGCTGCCGAGCCCCAGCGGGAGCATGCCCTGCGGGCTGGTGAGCACGCAGCCGTACGCCGAGAGC
>JAIOII010000803.1 GCA_019912685.1 Kofleriaceae bacterium | reverse complement strand
CGGCGAGCCGGCGTCGGTCAGCCCGGCGAGCCCGGCGGTGCAGCGCTGGTTCGGCCTCGGCTGGGGTGACGACGAAGACGGCGAGGCCGACGCGTCGACGCACGCCGCCGGGCCCGTCGAGAAGAAGCCGCAGTACCTGGCGAGCTACCTCTCCGGACGGCAGTTCCCGTGGGACCTCCTGCAGCCGGACGCGAAGCTCAAGAAGGCGCTGACGGCGAAGATCATCCAGGACTGGATCGACTTCTACGGCCTGTCGGTCTACGGGATGCCCGCGCCGGATCGTACGAAGGACTGCACCTTCAACGGCGGCATGACCGACGTCAACGGGGTCGTCTCGCTGTTCATGAAGGAGGCGAGGCTCGCCGGCTTCCGCGACGATCCGTACGGCGCGTACGAGATCATCAGCCGCGATCAAGCGGCCAAGTACCAGGCCAACGAGGAGCACTGGAACAAGCACCACGGGAAGGGCGGCGGAGGCGGGGGTGGCCTCCCGCACAAGCCCAGCGGCTCGCCCGGCACGGGGCACGACGCGAAGGGCCACGACAACCACGTCGCGCTCGAATGGGAATTCACGCCGCTCACCGCGAAGAAGACCTGGGGCGGCGAGGACGAGGTCGAGGGGCCCAAGCACCAGCTCAAGGGCGTGCTGCACGCCAAGGTGTGGGAGATCGGCGCGAGCTGGAAGGCCGAGGTCAGCGGCTCCGCCGTCGTCGAGCTCGAGCACGGCAAGCCGGCGAAGGTCGGCGCCGAGGTCGAGGGCAAGCTGAGCAGGGAGTTCATCGCGGAGCTCCTCGAGCTCGAGCTCGTCGCCAAGGTGCTCGCCGCCAACGAGGCCAGGCTGAAGCACGGCGAGGCGGTGAACGGCCGCATGCAGAGCCCGCCGGTGCACGTCACCCCCGGCGTCGACGTGAACGTCGTCTACACCATCCCCGGCACGAAGGGCCTGCTCCAGGTCAAGGGCGGCGTCTCCGCGGATCCCGAGGGCATCAGCCTCGGCGCCGCGTTCTCGGTCAGCTGGAAGTGATCACCAGGTCTCGTTCTCGTGGCACGCGAGGTTCGAGCACTGGCGATTCGCGACGCTGTACGTGCCCTGCGCCATCTTGACCTCGCGCGCGCCGTTGACGTGCAGGCTGGCGTTGATGACGCCCATGTTCGCGTCGACGACGTCGCCGTGGCACTCGGAGCAACGCATGTTCTCCTCGATGATGTGACGGCGGTGGTCGCCCGACATCCCGGTGCCGTTCGTCGCGTGACAGGAGCCGCAGGCGAGCGGGCCCACCGTCAGCCACGCGATCGTGCCGTTGCTCGCGCGCCCGTTGCCGTGGCAGTACTGGTTCGAGCAGGTCGCCGTGCCGGCCGTGTACACGCCCGCCGGGTTGAGCGCGTCGAACGTGATCTCGGCGAGGTTGTCGCCGTCCTGGTGGCCCGGCGCCGCGGCGGTCGTGGGCACCACGTGACAGCTGGAGCACGCGATCGCACGGTGCCACGTCGACGGCGCCAGGTGCTGCTGGTGCGCGCCGACGCCGCGCGCCGTGCGCGCGGTGTTGCCGGCGAGATCCTTCGGCGGCGCCGCGTTGCTCGAGCCGTGGCACGTCGTGCAGCCGCCGGTCGCGCCCGGTCCGGCGAGATCGATGACGCCGTTGATGTGGCTCGCCGGATCGCGGAACGCGAGCGAGTTCTCCTCCATCGTGGGATGGCAAGCTGCGCAGTTGGTGTCGGTCGGGTGCGGCGGCGGCGGCGGTGCGCCGTGGCAGCTGCCGCAGGTGCTCTGCGTGCCGTCGACCTGCGTCCACGTCGGCGTCGGACGCGTGCCGCCCCACGCGGCGTTGCCGTGGCACCCGGTCGTGCAGGTCGTGCCGTCCCAGCTCGACGCGCCGGCGAGCGGGCCGAACGTGACCTCCGCGCGGTTGTCGCCGTCGATGTGGCCGGGCGCGCCGAGGGTGGCCGGCACGACGTGACAGTCGGCGCACTCGATCTTGCGGTGCCAGGTCGGCGCGACGTCGACGTGCGCCTGGTGGGCGCCGACGCCGACCGCGGTCGTGTCGGTCTGGCCGGAGACGCTCCTCGGCGGTGCGTTGCTCGAGTCGGTGCCGTGACAGCCGAGCGAGCACCCGAGCAGCGGGTCGGCGTTCGGCGGCGCCTCGTCGTCCTCGAGCGGCGTGAGCTCTCCGACGCAGCCGCCGAGCACGAAGACGAGTGCACCGAACATCGTCCGCATGTGCTCACCCTAGAGAACGCGCGCGCGCTCGTGTTGCGCAAAAGAGGTACTGCGCAGCGCGGGGACAGTCGTGACGATCGCGTCATGGCGCGGACGGGCGCGCGCATGTGGGTGGCACTACGTCGAATACGGCGCGATTGTTGGAGAGCACGACGCCAGCAATCACGAGCATGGATCTGGGCGTTCGTCCTCGCCGGGTGCGGGGCGGACGACGGAGGGAACGGTCCGCCCGACGACGGGCGCGCGGAGGTGATGCTCGACGTCGACTACAAGGCCGACCGGGCGTTCGAGGTGGATCCGGCAACCGGGGGGCGGCGCCGCTCGCGGCGTGTCCATAGCCGCCGCGCGACGAGCGACGCGACCGCGACCAGCATCACCAGGTAGACCGCGGCGAACCAGGGGTTCGCGCGATCGGTCCCGACCGCGAGCGCGTGGATCGTCACCAGCACGAACGCGACGAACGACAGGTAGTGGAGCCGGCGCCACGTCGCGGTCCCGATCCGCTTCCGCAGCCCGAAGCTCAGGTGCACGACGAGGAGCAGGTAGGCGCCCACGACGCCGAGCCCGATGGCGAAGGGCCAGCGACTCGAGGCGAAGGGCACGAGGACGTCGATCACGTCGAACCGGACGTGGCGATCGGCGAGGAGGACGGCGCCGTGGGCGAGCACGAGCGCCAGCGCGAGCGGCGAGAGCCAGCCGTGCAGGTCGACGAGCTGTCCGCGCGGGAGCCAGCGATCGCCGCTGCGGGTCGAGACGAGCAGTCCGGCGAACACCTCGAGGCCGAGCGCCAGGTACGCGAGCAGGCCGGTCACCCGCGAGAACATCCACGCGCCGGTTCCCTGCGGCCGCGGCACGGCCGTCTCGATCCAGCCGGCGCGCGCCGCGACCGCTCCGAGCAGCGCCAGCAGGACGAGGCCGGCGAGCGCTCCCCTGACGGCGCTACGCATGGTGCAGCTCCAGGGCGCCGACCGTGCGGATCGTGCCGTCGCGGAGAACGAGGACCGCGCGCAGCCCTCGCCGGCCGAGCTCGCGCGCGCCGGCGGCGGCGCCGAGGACGAACGGGACCTTGGCCATGACGTCCGCCAGCTCCGCGGTGGGCGCCACGACGGTTGCCTGGACCACGTCCGTGCGCGCGGGCTCGCGGGTGCGCGGGTCGATCAGGTGATGCATCGAGCGCGTGCCGCGCCGCCACCGGCGGCGATTGCCGGCGCTGGTCGCCACCGCCTGATCGCGAACGATCAGCGTGCCGAGGGTCCGCGCGGGATCCGCCGGATCTTCGATGTCGACGGTCCATCCGTCGTCGCCCGGTGGCGCGCCACGCAGCACCGCATCGCCGCCGGCATCGACGACGGCGGCGCCGGGCGCGAGCGCGGCGGCGCGATCGGCGGTGAGCCCCTTGAGGAAGCCGCCGAGGTCGAGCTGGACGTGCGGCGGGCGCGCGACCTGATGCCGCGCCTCGTCGAGGTCGAGCATCGCGATGCTGGCCGGGCGTGTCGGCGTCGGCGCGTCGTCGCGATCGAGCCGGCGCGGCGCGAACGAACGGTCGTAGCCGCTGGCGTCCATCGCCGCTCCGACCGCGGGGTCGAAGATGCCGCCGGTCCCCGCGGCGTGAGCGCGCGCGCGGATCAGCAGCTCGAAGAGCTCGTCGGAGACCGTGATCGGGCGATCGGCGCGGTTGAGGCGCGCGAGCTCGCTGTCGGGCAGGAAGCGGCTGAAGCGCCGCTCGGTCTCGCGGAACAGCCGCTCGGCCGCGTGCCCGAGGTCGCGCTCCGCGTCGTCGCTCAGCTCGGGGGCGGCGACGGTCACGTCGGTGTTCATGGCGCGGAACGTCCACATCACGAGCTCCGGGTGCGCACCCGCGGCACGCGTCGTCGTGGCGCGGGGACGGCGCGTGCGGGCGGCGCTGCGACCGGCGGCGGGTCCGATGCGAGCTGCCAGCCGGCGGGGAGCACGAGCGC
>JAIOII010000802.1 GCA_019912685.1 Kofleriaceae bacterium | reverse complement strand
GATCCGGACGCAGATCCGTACGCGCGTCGAGGCCGCGGAATCGCGGTTGGCGGAGGAACGGCGGCAAGCGGGCCGTGGGGTGGTTGGCGTGTGGGCGATCTTGCGTCAGGCGTGGCAGGACTCGCCGACCAGCCCGACGCCTCGGCGCAACCGGCGGCCGCGAACTGCGGCGCGACGTCGATCGTCGCGCCGCCGGCCTCATGAAAGCAGGTATCGAAGCGCTGCGAGCGCGACGCGTTGCCATCGAAACAGGCTTGGAGGAGCGAGGACTGCTATTCATCCAACAAGGGAGCCGGTGCTAGGCAATTAGGACTCTATAAGTCACTCAGATTGGCTGGCGCGGCACAAGAACCACGGAGCGACAGCCCCGCGACCGAATGCAAGAGAGCGACTCGCTTCAGACGGCGCTTGACCAGGAGCAGGGTGTCACCGACGCTCAGGCTCAGGCTCGCAAGAAAGGGGGCGGGGGATGCTACGATCCAGAGCAACAAGAAGTCGAAGCAGAACGTAGAGAACAGACTATCGCGTATCAAGTGCCTTCAGGATGCCTTAGATGACGAAGACACGATCGAGTGACGTTGGAGCCATCGAAAAGCGCTTTGATGCGGCGATGCGCGCGCGAGAAGACGGTGAGTACGGGTACGCGACGATCTTGCTCGAGCAGCTGCTTCAGCTAGTGCCTCCGCCGGAACCCCGAATATTGTCAGCCGTCTACAAGCAATTGGGCCTCATATACGGATTCAAACTTGGCAATCATGAAAGAGGCGAGCTCTTCTTTCGAAAGGCAGTCGAAGTTCGTCCCCAGGCAGAGTTTTCGTCGCTGGGGTTGTTTCATTGCCTCGGTGAGCAAGAACGCTGGAAGGAAGCGCTGGAGGAAGCCATTCGCTTTCTAAGCCTGCGCGGCTCTATTGAGTATGACGATCTGCTTTCAGATTCGGAATTCGGAGAAGGCTTTTCGACGGACGCGCGAGAGTTGGTGCAATATGCTCGAAGTTTGGCAGCTCAGTGGAAGGTTCGCGACTCGACGTGAGCCAATGTACCCGTTCACCGGGCGGGGGGGCGGAGACGGTTTCGCGGATTCCTTGCGCGGACACTGAAACGTGAGTCGAGCTGAGTACGCTGGAGATCGCCGTAGTCGAAGCGTCAGGTCAGCTCGGCCCATCGGCGCGCGGCGTCGGCCTCGACGCGCGCCAGGTCGACGCCCAGCTCGCCCGCCACCTGCCACTCGCGCGCGAAGGAGGTGCCCATCGGCGTCGGGGCGTCGCTGCCGAGCACGCAGTGGACGCCGGTAGAGATCCGGACCGGGCTTGATTGGGGGGGAGGATCCGGACCGTCCAAGCTGCTCCGAGTCGGACCACTCGTCGCCGAGGAGGACGAGTGTCCGGATCTCGGCCAGACACGGCCGAGACACGGACGCTGCGGCCGGGCAACCGGACGCGCACGACGAAGGATTCGCGACTTGCGGGTGGCACGGCAGGTGCTGTGAGCGACCGCCGGAGCCGCCGTGACGTTGCCCCGACAGGTCCTCCCGGGCAGTTTCTACAAGATCACCCGTCGCTGTACGCAACGGCAGTTCTTGCTGCGCCCGCGCCCCGACGAGGTGACGAACAATGTGTTCACGTACTGCCTGGGAGAGGCGGCGGCGCGCTTTGGCATCGACGTGATGATGACGGCCGCGGAGTCGAACCATCATCACACGGACATCTTCGACCGGCACGGGAACGTCATCCCGTTCGTCGAGCGCTTCCACAAGCACGTGGCGAAGGCGCAGAACGCACACCGCGGTCGATGGGAGAACCTCTGGTCGAGCGAGCCGCCGTGCATCGTGCGACTCGAGGACCCGCTGGCGGTCATCGATGCGATCGTCTACACGGCGCTGAACCCGGTGAAGGACGGATTGGTTGCCAGGGTTCGCGACTGGCCGGGCGTGAACGGCCTCGTGCCGCTGCTCGAGGCGCGCGCATTGCGCGCGGACCGCCCGACCCACTTCTTTCGACCCGAAGGGCCGATGCCCGAGAGCGTGGAGCTCGAGATGGTGATTCCCTCCGAGCTCGGCGACCCCGCGGAGATCCGGACGCAGATCCGTACGCGCGTCGAGGCCGCGGAATCGCGGTTGGCGGAGGAACGG
>JAIOII010000801.1 GCA_019912685.1 Kofleriaceae bacterium | reverse complement strand
GGCGCGCGGCGAGCGCGCGGGCTGGCCGGCCGTGCTCCTCAGCATGGACGCCGACAGCGAGGTCACGCACGGAGCGCTCGAGAAGCTCGCCGCCACGCTCGTCCGGCCGCGGCGCTGGTCGGGCGAGCGCCCGCTCATCGTGGCGGCGAACCTCGGCGTGCGCCCCGCGCACTACTGGCAGGGCTGGCGCCACTGCTTCACGATCCGCGGGCAGCTCGCGCTCCAGGTCGCGCGCGAGTTCACCGTGTCCCTCTCGCTCAGCCGGCACAACGCGTTCCGCTTCGTGCCGGTCCTCGGCGTCTCGGGCGCGCTCTACGGCACGTGGACCGAGCTCTACCTCCAGGCGCCGCGCTACGGCGCGTTCATGAACAGCCTGCGCGTCCGCGACTGGCTGCGCTGGTGGCTGGGCGCGCCGCCGCCGAGCTACGCCGCCTTCCGCGGCGCCTGCCCCGAGGCGACGATCGGCCCCGGCGACGACACGTGGATCGCGTGGCTCGCGATCTCGGCGCGCTGGCGCGCGGGCCGCATCGATCTCGAGCTGCCGCCGACGCCGCTGCACGCGCTCTGGCGGGCGGCGCGCGCGTACGTCGTTCGCGCCGTCGTGTTCGAGCCCGACGCCCGCATCTACACCTCGACCCCGACGACGATCCGCGCCCTCTTCCGTCAGCGCATCCGCTGGAACTCGTCGCGCGTCTGGCTCTCCAGCCGCTTCGGGCTCGCGCTCTTCTACAACTGGCAGCTGGGCGCGATCGTGCTGCTCGAGCTCCTGCTCGTGCTCGGCTTCGGCGGCATGATCGTCCTCTTCTTCCTGCTCTTGCCGTTCACGCACGCGACCACCCACTGGCTGTCGTTCGCGCTCGTGGCGGCGGTCGCCGGCCTCACGATCCGCGCCGGCGCGACGGTGCTCGGCATGCTGCAGGAGCGCGAGCTCCCGCACCGCTGGCACAAGCTCCTGGCGCTGCCGCTGTCGGGCCTCTACTCGCTCGTCTTCAACGTCACGACGACGATCGTCGGGTACGCCCGCGACGTCCTCGGGTTCGGGCTCAACACCGGCTTCGCGCCCGAGGAGACGCTCGCGCGCGCCGGCACCGGCCGCATCGCGCTCGCGTACCGCGTGCGCCGCCTCCTGTTCGTGTCGTGGCGCGCGGTCCGCCACGGCGACGTGCCACCCGGTCGCTTCTGGCTCGGCTGGAACGAGACGCCGTGGACGCCCGGCGGCTACGCCGGCTGGACCAACCCCGCCAACCGCCGCCCGCCGGTCCTGCGCTCCCCGCGCTACTCGCGCCCCAGGCCGAGGCCGCCGAGCGACGCGCCCGTCGCGCGATCGAACACCTCGAGCGTGTAGCGGTCGTGCGCGAGGTAGACGCGCGTCTCCGTGAGCGCGATCCAGTCCGTCGTGAAGAACGACCTCGCGCCACCCGGGATGACGACGTCCCACGCGATCGCGCCCGTGGCCGGATCGAACGCCTGCAGACGCGCGAAGTCGTGGCGGGCGCCCGCGTACACGACGAACCCGGTGCCGTCGACGAGGTCGACGAAGTCCGGCGCCCCTTCGTAGACCGCGCGCGGATCCCCCTCGGGCACGAGGCGGTGCCAGCGCAGCTCGCGGCCGCCGGGCGCGAACCCGGCGAGCATCGGGAAGCGCGACCCGGGGTGGCGGTGCCCGACGCCGAGGTCGACGCCGTCGCCGCGGACGAGGTAGTTGACGCGGAGGAGGTCGTCGCGCCGGTACGCGCGATCGACCGG
>JAIOII010000800.1 GCA_019912685.1 Kofleriaceae bacterium | reverse complement strand
CCTCCGTCCGCCGCGCCCACTGCACGCGCCCGTAGGGCACGTGGGCGAGCGTGCGCCGCCCGTGCCACCACGCGAACGCGAGCGCCGGCAGCGTGACGAGGTCGGTCGGCTCGGTGACGATGCGCGCCTGGCCGAACACCTGCGCGCGCAGGTCGGCGAGCGCGCGGCTCGACGGCGCCCACAGCTTCACCGCCGCGAAGACGGCGCCCGTCGCCGCGATCGCCGCGACCAGCTTCCACCGCCGGAACGTCCAGTCGACCTTCACGCCCGCGCGCGACACGAGCCACAGCGCCACGTCGATCGCCGCGGTGAGCACGAGCGGCGCGACCGCGAGCCCGGCGACGTCCGACAGCTTGCCGGTGAGCCAGCTCGGCACCTCGGCCTTGAGCACGCGGTCGTTCAGGACGAGCAGGCCGAGCGCGAGCACGGGCACCGGCGCCAGCGCCTCGTCGTACGGCAGGCCGGCGCGCGTCGCCCCGTCGCCGCCCGCGAGCGCTCGCCAGATGCGGTCATGCGCTCGCGTGATCCGGCTCAACGCCCCTACGGTACCAGGAAGCTGTTGACGCAGAAGCGCGAGCGGGCGGTGGTCGCGCCCTCGATGAAGTAGTAGCCGACGGCCATGCACATCTCGTCGGTCGGGGCGCTGTCGCCCTCGCGCACGGTCTGACCCGACGTCGGGCCGGTGCGGTTGTCGTACTCGCAGCGATAGGTGAGCGAGCCGGTCGCGAACTCGTAGAACGGCGACGCCATCCACGTGCGGGCGTCGGGCTCCTCCCAGTTCGTCGACTCGAACACCATGTCGGTGCCGTCGGTGACGCGGGTGAGCGTCGCGCGCTTGTGGGCGTGCGTCGACATGGTGAAGAACTTGGTCCCCTCGGGCACGCCGCACGTGCCCTGCACGCTGCTCGTCGACATCGGCGGGATGTTGATCTCGGTGTTGTACGTGATGTACGCGGCCGCCGGCGTGAACGACTCCGCCGCGGCGTAGGCCTCGGCGTCGATCGTCACGCGCGCCTCGAGGGGCGTGTCGCTCGCGTTGTAGTAGTGCATCTGCACGTACGCCTGCTGGCCCCGGGTGACCTGCATGCCGATGCCGGCCGGCATGACCTGCTCCTGCTCGGGCTGCTGCGCCGAGTACGTCCACACCGGCAGGTTGCTGATGCCGCCGCCGCCCACGCCGCCGCAGTCCTGATCGATCGTGCCGTCCTGCTTGCCGTGCTGCTGGAAGAACACGATCAGGTGGTGGCTGCCGGGCGTCATCACCGAGGACCAGCGCTTCACGCCCATGTCCCGCGGGATGTCGATCGTCGTGTAGTAGCAGTAGGTGATCTCCTGGCCCGCCTCGATCGTGATGGGAGGAGTCTGGATGCGGAAGCCCTCCGCCGGCGGGTTGTCCCCCGCGTCGACGTCGGTGCCGTCGTCGTCGCCGTCACCGCTGCCGCCACCACCGTTGCACGCGACGGCGAGCACGCAGCTCGCCAGGAACATCGAACGCAGGCAAATGCGCATAGCTCTCCTCCGTGCGCGAAGCCTGGCAGGGACATTGACCGGGCGTCAATAGCCGGTTGCTGACATGGTTCGTCTGATGCCGCCCTGATGTCGTTTCGTCACGGTCAGCTGAGGCGGTCGCGGTAGTCCCGGTAACCAAACCTACGCGACACGACGATCGCGCCCGTCGCCGGATCGTGCGTCGCGATCGAGGGCAGCCGCACGCCGTTGAACGTCGAGGTCTTCACCATCGTGTAGTGGGCCATGTCGAGGAAGACGAGCTTCTGGCCGATGGCGAGCGGCGCGTCGAAGCTGTAGTCGCCGATCACGTCGCCGGCCAGGCACGTCAGCCCGCCGAGGCGGTACGTGTGTGCGCGCTCGCCCGGGTCGCCGGCGCCGACGATGACCGGCCGGTACGGCATCTCGAGGACGTCGGGCATGTGCGCGGTCGCCGACGTATCGAGCACCGCGATCGGCATGCCGTTGTCGAACACGTCGAGCACCGACGCGACCAGGACGCCCGTGCCCAGCGCGACCGCCTCGCCCGGCTCGAGGAACACGTCGACGCCCCACCGCTCCCGGAAGCCGCGGACCAGCCGCACCAGGTGATCCGTATCGTAGCCCGGCCGCGTGATGTGGTGCCCACCTCCGAAGTTCACCCACTTCATCCCGGGGATGAGGTCGCCGAACTTCGCCTCGAACGCGGCGAGGGTGCGCTCGAGCGCGTCGGGCCCGAGCTCGCAGAGCGTGTGGAAGTGGAGGCCCTCGAGCCCGTCGAGGTCGCCCTGCTGCACGTTGGCGCGCGGCGTCCCGAGGCGCGAGCACGGCGCCGCCGGGTCGTACAGCGCGACCTCGACCTCGCGGTGCTCGGGGTTGCAGCGCAGGCCGCACGAGATCGTGCGCCCGGCCGCGCGCGCCACCTCGACGACGTGGCGCAGCCGCTTCCACTGCCCGGGCGTGTTGAACACGACGTGATCGACGAGCTCGCACACCTCGCGCAGGTCGTCCTCGGTCCACGCCGGCGCGTACGCGTGCACCTCGCCGCCCATCTCCTCCCGGCCGAGCCGCGCCTCGGCCACCGACGACGCCGTCGTGCCGCGCAGGTACCGCTTCACCAGCGGAAAGGTCGACCACTGCGCGAAGCCCTTGAGCGCGAGGATGATCGTGCAGCCGGCGCGCGCCTGCACGTCGGCGAGCAGCTTCAGGTTCCGCTCGAGCGCGCCCAGGTCGGTGACGAAGCAGGGCGTCTCGATCTTCGTGAGGTCCAGGCGCGCCGCGACGTCGGCGCCCAGCGCCGCGCCTGCGCTCACGGAGTGCGCTCCTGCACGTGCCAGGGCAGGCCGCGCTTCGCCACGTCCTCGAGGAACGGATCGGGATCGAGCTCCTCCATGTTCCACACGCCCGCCTGCTTCCACTTGCCGGTCACCATCATCACGGCGCCGGTCACGGCCGGCACGCCGGTCGTGTACGAGACGGCCTGCGCGCGCACCTCGCGGTAGCACGCGGCGTGATCGCAGATGTTGTAGAGGAAGACCTTGCGCGGCTTCCCGTCCTTCACGCCCTCGACCAGGCAGCCGATCGACGTCTTGCCGGTGTAGCCGGCGGCGAGCGACGCCGGATCGGGCAGGAGGTTCTTGAGGAACTTGATGGGCACCACCGGGCGACCCTCGTAGTCGACCGGATCGATGCGCGTCATGCCGACGTTGCCGAGCACCTCGAGGTGCTTCAGGTACGCCTCGCCGAAGGTCATCCAGAAGCGGATGCGCTCGAGGCCGCGGATGTTCACCGCGAGCGACTCGAGCTCCTCGTGATAGAGGAGGAAGCTCTTGCGCTCGCCGACGCCGGGGTAGTCGAACACCGCCGACACCGACAGCGGGTCGGTCTCCTTCCACTGCCCCTTCTCCCAGTACCGCCCGCGCGCCGTGATCTCGCGGATGTTGATCTCGGGGTTGAAGTTGGTCGCGAACGCCTTGCCGTGCGAGCCGCCGTTGCAGTCGAGGATGTCGATGTACCGGATCGAGTCGAACAGGTGCTTCTGCGCGTGGGCGCAGTACATGTTGGTCACGCCCGGATCGAAGCCCGAGCCGAGCACCGCCATGATGCCGCGCTCGCGGAAGCGGTCGCGGTAGGCCCACTGCCACTTGTACTCGAACTTGGCGACGTCGGGCGGCTCGTAGTTGGCGGTGTCGAGGTAGTCGACGCCGGCCGCGAGGCACGCGTCCATGATCGAGAGATCCTGGTAGGGCAGGGCGACGTTGATGACGACCGCCGGCCGCTCCTTCTCCAGCAGCCTGGTCAGCGCGGGGACGTCGTCGGCGTCGACCTGGCCGATGCGGATCTCGCGCCCGTGCATCTCGGCGATCTCGCGCTGGAGCTTCTCGCAGCGCGCGAGCGTGCGGCTGACCAGCAGCACCTCGTCGAAGACCTCGCGCTCCATCGCGCACTTGTGGGCAACGACGCCGCCGACTCCGCCGGCGCCGATGATGAGGACCTTGGCCATGCGGCGGAAACTAGCAGATGTGCGCTGCTAGAGCGTCGCGCCCGGGCCGCTTCCCTTCGCGCTCTCGACCAGCTTCGGGACGCCGTTGCCGGTGCCATCGCCGTCGGCGGGCGCGGCCGTCGCCGTCTCGCCCTCGTCGTCGTCGTCGTCCTTCTTCTTCTTCGCCTTCGCCGGCCTGGGCGTGATCGCCTTGGCGAGTCGCTTGCGCAGCTTGCGCGGGCGTGCCGCGAACAGGCTCTTCGAGCCCTTGCGCGCCGCGTCGCTCTTGTCGATGAGCTCGTCGTCGACCTGCGCGAGCAGCACGCCGACCGCGTCGGCCTCCGCGGCGTGGCCGTACAGGCCGACGAAGTCCTTGAGCATCAAGCGATCGACGACCTCGCCGAGCTCGTCGTCGAGCCTGGACAGCGCCTCGCGCAGCTCCTCGGCCGCCGGCACGTCGCGGAACACGGACAGCTGGTACGACAGCTCCTTGGCGCGGCGGCGCCAGCGGTGCACGGCGCGGTCGGAGCGCCTGGCCTTGCGCCGAGCGCGACGCGCGCGCCGGTACGTCTCGGTGAGGCTGCGCACGAGGTCGCGCGCGTGCACCTCGTCGG
>JAIOII010000799.1 GCA_019912685.1 Kofleriaceae bacterium | reverse complement strand
GTGCCGGCGCGCTTGCCGCGGGCGATCTCCTTGCGCGCGCGTCCGACCTCCTCGAGGAGGCGCGTGAGGTCGAGCTCGACCGACGCCGCGTCCGCGGCCTCGTCCTCTTCGAGCGTCGTCTCCCCGGAGACGGCGCCGACCTTCTGGCCGCGGGTCTGGCGCGCCAGCGACGACCACATGCGCACGATGCCGGGCGCCTCGCCGGCGGCGCGGCGCATGCCGGACACCGAGTCGTGCAGCCGCAGGAACGCGGGATCGAGGCGGAGCAGGCCGAGCACGCGCGCGGTGACGTCCTGCTTCGCGCCGCCGCTCTGGCGCATGCCGTCGGCCTCGGCGCGCCAGCGATCCATCGCGCGGCGGAAGAGCTCGGCGCGCGCGTCGGGGTCCTTGCGGATCCGATCGAGCTCGGCGACCACCGGCGTCAGCTCGGCGATCAGCGTGTCGTAGTGCTTGCGCGAGTCGTCGAACTTGCAGTCGGCGAGCTCGACGTAGCCCGCGAGCAGGCCGGCCTCGGGCCACACCGGGCTGTTGGGGAACGTGCGATCGAGCTCGGCGGTGAGATCGCGCGCGGTGCCGAGCTCGCGCTTCTGGTACATCGACCACGCCGCCTCGAAGAGCGCGTCCGGCAGGTGGACCGAGTCGTCCGGGATCTGGAAGTAGTGGTAGTAGGCGTCCTCGTACTCCGCCATCTCGTGGGCGAGGCGGCCGAGGCCGAGGCGGGCGAGGTCCTTGATCGTGAAGTACCGCTCGTCGACGACGAAGGTGAAGCGGTCGTCGTCGGGGGTGTCGGCGATCTCGCACATCGCCGCGGCCGCGTCCTTCCACTGCCCCTTGCGCGTGCGGATCACGCCGCGCAGGTAGAGCGCCGACGAGTAGAGGCGGCTCTTCTTCGAGATCTGCGCGAGCGCGCCCTCGGCGGCGGTGAAGTCGCCCGCGACGTACGCGGCGCGGCCGCGCAGGTACGCTCGCTCGCCGGCGGCGCTGGGCGCGATGACCGCGCCCTTCGGATCGGTCGTCCCGATGCGGGCGAGCACGCCGGCGAAGTCGCGCGTCTCGATCGCGAGGTCGACGGCCTGGCGGTGCGCCGGCCCCCAGTACTTCGCCTCCGGACCGCGGCGCAGGACGCGCTCGAACGCGTCGAGCGCGCCGCCGGTGGCGCCCGCCTGGTGGAGCGCGACGCCGAGGTAGTACTCGGCGTTCTGGTACTCGACGAAGTCCGAGAAGTCGGCGTAGCGCGGCGACTCGACGATCGTGTAGAGCGCGACCGCGGCGTCGGCGGCGGCGCCCTCGCGGAGGAGCTGCTCGGCGGCGTCGAGCTCGCGGCGCAGCGTCTCCTGGCTGCCGGTCGTCGCGTCGACGAGCCCGAGCTTCTCGAGCTCGCGGAAGTAGACCGCGGTCGGCCCGGCCTCCTGCGCGTGCGCGACCGACGCCGGCAGCGCGATCGACGCGACGAGGACGAGCAGCCTACTTCGCACGGGCGGTTTTCTTCCCCTCGGCGGCCGCGCGCGGCTGCGTGCGGACGTCGACGTCGATGCCGAGGCGGTAGCCGCCGCGCTCCTTGCGCTTCCACTCGTACGCCATGTCGCCGCCGTCGGACGCCTTCGCGATCACGGCGAGGTCCTTGCCGGCGACCGCCTGCACCACGATCGTCGCCTCGGTCGCCGACGTGAAGCGCTCGTCGTCCTTGCCGACGGTCTCGACGCGGAACGTGAGCACGTGCCGGCCGGGCGCGATCCAGCCGTCGAAGCGGACCGCGTCGTCGCTGGCGATCTTGCCGCCGGTGTCGTCGAACACGCTCGCGCCGTCGAGCCGGACGCTCGCGCGCGTGACGCCGTAGAAGCGCCCGCTGGTGAACGCGAGCTTGACCTGGAGGCGGGTCGAGTAGACGGCGGACGCGACGGTCGCGGCGCGCGCGCGCGACTCGAAGAGCTCGTCGCGCAGCTTCAGGTACTCCTGGCGCAGCGTGTCGACGTCGACGTCCGGGCTCGGGGCCTCGGGGGCGGCCGAGGTGGGCGGC
>JAIOII010000798.1 GCA_019912685.1 Kofleriaceae bacterium | reverse complement strand
CGCCGAGGTCTGCCGCGGTGACGCGCCGCGTGCCGGTGCGCGAGCGCCTTGCCCCGGCGTCCTCGCGGGACGCGCGCGGCGAAGGCGACACCAGCACGCGGAGCACCTTGAAGCGCGGCACCTCGACGGCCGCGCGCTCGGACGCCTGATCGATCTCGATGGTCGTACGCCACGCCTCGTGCCCCGGGGCGCGGCCCTCGATCACGTAGGCGCCACCGTCGACCGGCGTGGCGCGGTTCCACAGCCCGGGATCGAGCGCGACGCCGTTACGCTGGATCGTGAGACCGTCGACGCGACTCTCGTCGGGGACCGAGACGATGAGGTACGAGAGGCGGGGCTGGATGGCCGCGATGCGCTGTTCGGCGAAGGCACGCTTCTTCTCGTCCTTCACGCGCGTGAGCGCGTCCTTGTAGGCCGACCACGCGGACGCCAGGCGTCCCTGCGCTTCACGACACACACCGAGCCGGATCATCGTGCCGGCCCGCGGCTCGATGCGGTTCGACGCCTCGAACGCGTCACACGCCTCGCCGAGCTTGCCGGCTTCCTCGAGCGCTTCGGCCTCCGCGAACAGCGCCTCGGCGTCGGCGTTCTGGGACCGTGCCGTGCCGGCCTCGCCGACGACGGCGAGCGCCAGCGCGACCGCCACGACCCCCGGGCGGATTGGATGAAGCATCGCGAGCTCCCCTGCCGCGACGACGCGGCGGTTGCCGTCCACAGCACACGGTGTGCCGACCGAACACGCGCCGATCACGGCGTGGCACGGGCACAAGCGGCCTTTCACGGCGACCGATGTCACCCGTGTCACCCGCTCCCGGGCGACATGTCACCCGACGCGGGGCACACCCCGCGGCCGGTCGGATCCGTTATCCTCGACCGGCCTTGGGGGACAACGATCGGACGCGCAAGAGCGACGGCTCGCCGTCGCCGGCATTCGACGTGACCCTGCCCGCCGACGACGCGGACGGAGGCGAGCCGTCGGCCCCGGGCCCGGTCGTCGGCCGCTACGTGCTCGGCGAACCGCTCGGCAGCGGCGGCATGGGCGTCGTGTACCGAGCGCGCGACCCGGATCTCGATCGCGAGCTCGCGATCAAGCTGGTCCTGCCGGCGATCTCCGGCCGCCGCGCCCACGAGCGGCTCCTCGCCGAGGCGCGGGCGATGGCCAAGCTGCGCCATCCCAACGTCGTCCCCGTGTTCGACGTCGGCATCACCGCGCAGGGCGTCTACGTCGTCATGCCGCTCGTGCCGGGCGGAACGCTCCACGACTGGCTTGCCGCCGAGCCACGTCCCTGGCGCGAGGTCGTCGCGCGGTTCGTGGCCGCGGGGCGCGGGCTCGCCGCCGCGCACGCCGCCGGCATCGTCCATCGCGACTTCAAGCCGCGCAACGTGCTCCTCGACGAGAACGGCGCGGTCCTGGTCGCGGACTTCGGGCTCGCCAACGCGGCCGCCGCGGCGAGCGCGGCGGCCGGCGACGTTGCTACCACGTCCGTCGTCGGCACGCCCGCGTACATGGCGCCCGAGCAGGCGGCCGGCCGCACCGTCGACGCACGCGCCGATCAGTTCAGCTTCTGCATCAGCCTGTGGGAGGGCCTGCACGGCCATCGACCGACCGCCGCCGAGACGGCGCGAGGCGGCGCCGCAGGAGCGAGCACGGATCCGGCGTCGCCGACAGCGACCGCGGACCGCGCGCTGCCGATGGCGAACACGGCCGCGGACCGGGAGACGCCGCCGATGTGGCTCCAGCTCGCGATTGCCCGTGGCTTCTCGGCCGACCCTGCCCGCCGCTGGCCGTCGATCGACGCGCTCCTCCACGAGATCGAGGCGCGCATGCGCGACCCGAGGGGTGGCCGCCGCCGGGCGGCGCCGTGGATCGCGGTGGGCGCCGC
>JAIOII010000797.1 GCA_019912685.1 Kofleriaceae bacterium | reverse complement strand
CGCCTCGACGTAGCCGTCGGCGGCGGCCGTCGAGGTCGCGGCCAGGAACGGCAAGAGCGCGGTGCGAGCTCGGATCACGGCGGGCCGCGCGGAGCATCTCCTGCGCCGCGCCGGGCGGCAATCAGTGCGACCAGCGGTTGCCGATGGGCGCGTCCGCGGGGCGAACGGGGCGGGGCACGTCGGCGAGGTAGTCCGCGATGAGGGAGGCGCGGTCGGGGAGGAAGTGGTCGGTGAGCGCGAGCGAGATCTTGAAGCGGGTCACGCCGTCCTCGACCTCGAGATCGACGTCGCGCTCGGAGATGTGGACGAAGCCGAGCGAGGGCGGCCACGTGAGGCCGCCGCCGATCGCCGCGTTATTCGAGAAGCGGTGGCAGCCCGCGCACGACATCGCCTGCGCGCGTGCCACGACCTCGTCGGGGGTGAGCGCGCTGCCGAGCGAGGCGAGGCGCGTCGTCAGCTCGTTGCGGAACGTGCTGGTCGCCGCGCCCGGCGGCGCGAAGTGCGCCGCGAACTGCGACTCGAGCACGGCGCCGGCGGCCTCGCTCTGGCCCGAGTTGTAGACGTCGGAGACCCTGAGGCCGATGCCGCCGATGGTCCCGGCGGTGAGCGACGGCAGCTGGTCGGCGAGCTCGAGCTGGAACGGCGTCGTCGCGGCGGCGTCGGCGAAGAGCGGGCCGTACGGGTTCACCTTCGCGGTCACGGGCACGAGCTGGAGCGTGCACGTCGCGCCGCAGACCTTGCGCAGCTTGAGCTCGCGCAAGGACCACACGCGCGGGGCGTCGGGCTGCATGAACTGGTTGGTGCGGATCTGCCCGGCGTCGAGCGGGTTGTCGCCGAAGTTGCTCCACAGGACGACGGGATCGAACTCGCGATGGCCATCGAAGTAGATGTCCTCGAGGACGTCCGCGCGCGCCTCGAGATCCGGCTCGTCGGAGAGCTCGGCGAAGGCCTGGACGAGCTTCCGGCACCCGCGCAGGCCCTGGTTGACGTGCGGGTTGCGCATCGCCGCCTCGAGGATGACGAGGTTGCGGTTCTGGCCCTCGGTGCGGCCGCTCTCCTTGGCGTAGACGATGCGGTACTCGCCGCAGTGGCGGCCGTCCTCGGGCGCGAGATCGAAGCGCATGAAGAGGCCGATCGGGATGTACGCGCACGCGCTGCCGGCGGCGAACGGATCGCAGCTCGCCTGCGCGCCCTCCGACGGGGCGGGGCGGCACGTGAACGGATAGCCGTTGAGCACGGGCCCGAGCTCGGGATCGATCGTGTCGTCGCAGTGCGGCCCGGCGCCGAGCCCCGGGCCGGGATTGAACACGTCCCAGCCCTGCTGGAACAGCGCCGTCGACGTGAGGCCGGTGACGCCGCTTCCGGCGATCAGCTGATCGAGCACGCGCTCGAGCGAGAAGCGCGCGAGGATCGGCTGCTCGGTGATCGCGAGCGAGCGGCGCGGCTCGATGTGCGGCGCCTGCTGCGCGGCCTGTCGCTCGTGGTCGAGCGGCGGCGGATCGGCGGTGACGCAGGCGCCGAGCGCGCCGGCGCAGCCGAGGACGACTGCTGCGGACAGACCTGTGGCATGCGATCGGAGATCGAAGGACATGAAGCGGCTCCCCGGGTCCGAGGTTGGGAGGCGGACCCGGAGTCCACACAAGCCTCATCGCGCGCGCGATCGCAATGAGCTTTTTGGGGTGATCCTCGACGAGGATCAGCGAGGCGGTGTGGCGTACGTTCGTGCGGGGAAGGGATCCGCCTGGTCGCGACGCTCGAGCTCGGCGCGTGTCCACACCGCGCCCTTCTCCGCGAAGATCGCGATGCCGACGACGCCCACATTGGCGTCGCCGCTCGTACGCGCGGCGTACGACGCCGCGACCTTGCCGAAGCGGAAGGCGGCGACCTCCGACTCCGTCTGACGGAAGCCGTCGATCACGAGCACGCCGTATGGATCGACGATGTAGCCGCGCCGCTCCGGCGACGCCGGCTGGCCGTCGATCACGTCGAGCCCGTCGACCGAGGCGACGACCTCGAAGCGCGCCGAGGTCGCATTGCGCACGACGAGTCGGTAGCGGTCTCCGTCCGCGCCCACCACGAGGTTGCGTCCGGCGGCGCGCACGCCCGGCAGGAGGTCGCCGCCATCGCCGACGAGCGAGACGCCGATCGAGCCGTCGCCGACGAACGCCTCGAGCGGCGCGATCGTCCCACCGACGTGCGCGGCGTGAGCGCGCACACCGTCCTCGTCGTTGTAGTGGATCGCGGCGATGGCCCAGGGCGACGGCGTCGAGCGCTCGAACGGGCGCGTCGTCACCGGCGACCAGATCGACTCGCCCCAGGTCGTGCCGAGGCCCGGGCGTTCGTCGGGCGCGGGGCGATCGATCGCGACGTCCCCGCGCGACGGCGAGGGCGCAGGCGCCGGCGCGTGTACCGAAGCGTGCGCGGGGTCGGCGGCGGTGGGCACGCCGGCGTAGGGCGTCGGCGGCGCCGTCGCCGCGGGCTGGTGCGCGTTGCCGGCCATGGAGGCGCCGCAGCCGGCGAGGAGGAGGAGAAGGAGAGACGTGCGACGCAGAGACGACATGAGGGCTCCTTGCAGAAGAGGAAGATCGGGCGCGGCCACGGGCACGGGCACGGGCACGGGATCAGCGGCCGGTGTGGATGCCGAACACGACGTAGATCGACGCGTCGAGCGAAGAGGGGCGCGTCGCGCGCGTGCACGGACCGCCGCACGTCGGCATCGCCGTGCTCTCGGGACCGCGGGCGAGCTGCGTGCGCACGCCGACGTACGGCCCGACGTGGCGCCGCTTGCCGCCGGGGCGCGGCCGCGCGTCGAGCTCGCTGCCGAAGCCGAGCGCGACGAACGGTCGATCCATCACGCCGCCGCGGTTCCACATCACGTGCTCGAAGCCGGCGCCGCCCTCGATCCAGAGGTCGCCGGACACGGGCGCGTCGGGGCTGCCCGAGAGCACGTTCCAGCGACCGAGCAGCGCGGCGCGCGTCACTCGCCCGCGGCGCGGCGTCATGTTCGCGAGGTTGTCGCCGATGCCCGCGTACTGGAGCTCGGCGATCGCGCCGAGCTCGCCGCGGCGCACGCCGGCGCCGACGTGCAGGCCGCCGGAGAAGCCGCGCGCGTCGCCGACGTCACCCGAGCCGAGGAGCGTGCCGAGG
>JAIOII010000079.1 GCA_019912685.1 Kofleriaceae bacterium | reverse complement strand
CGACTCGGTGAGCTCGCCGGCCAGGATGACGACGTCGGGGGCACGATCGTCGCCCTCGTCGACCGAGGCGACCTCGGGGCGCGCCTCCGGCGGGCCGTCGGCGACGGCGCTCGACGGGATCCAGCCGACGACGCCGGCCCGCTCGACGAGGATCCAGCCGTCGTGGCCGCGGCCGATCACCGTCGCCCGGTCGCCGCGCGAGAGGTCGAGCACCATCCGCTGCTTCGCCACCGGGTCGTCGAAGCCGCGGACCTTGTCGATCGCGATCGTCACCTCGAGGGCGTCGGCGACCGCCTTGCCGGAGAAGCCGGAGCGCTTGCTCCGCTTGCGCGGCTTGTTCCCCGCGCCGCCGGGCTCTACCCCGCGCTCGATCTCCCGGATGTCGAGCTGCGTGCGCGGCACCCAGCCGACGCGATCGCCGCGCCGCACCTTCACCCACCGGCCCCAGCTCGCCACGATCGCGAGCTCCTCGTCCTTGTCGGCGCGGGCCACGACGCGGGCGGTCTCGCCGGGGCGGGCGCGCAGGCGCACCGTGTCGGTGGGCCAGGCGGACTCCTCGGCGCTCGCGACGGCGGGGACCGTCACGCAGAGACCGAGCAGGAGGGCGGGGAGGGTACGCATGGGGTCCTCACTCGATGGTCTGGATGTAGAGGTAGAGGTCGTCGATGTCGGTCGCGCCGAGCGTCGAGGTCGCGCCGTGGACGTCGATGTTGCCGAGCGCGTCGATGGCGTAGCCGCGCTCGCCCGCGGTCAGCGCCGGGTGGCCGGGGGCGAGGATCGTCTCGCGCAGCGTCTTGGCGTGGCCGTGGCGCAGGTAGTTCGACTGCCACCAGATGCCGCGCAGGGACGGCGTGTTGCTCGCCGGCGAGCCGCGCAGGTTACCGGGCACGAAGCCGCGGTCGGCGTTGGCCAGGTTGATGGTGATGAGCGCGTCGAGGCGGTCGCTCTCGGCGGCGTTGTTGCCGCGCACGGCGAGAGGATCCTCGAACGTCAGGCAGTTCTGCACGTCGAAGCAGAACGGCGTGAAGAAGTCGATCGGGTCGAGGTGGATGTTGATCTCCTTGTCGGGCGTGGCGCCGGAGATCCCCTCGAGCATCACCTGCGGGATGCCGCCGATGCTGTCGATGACGCGCGGGTCGGCGAAGTACGTGTCGACGAAGACGGCCGACCAGCCGGCGCCGGCGCCGTGCTCGAGGCCGTCGGCGAACGGCGTGCGCGCGTTGTTGGGCTGGTGGCAGTTGGCGCAGCCCACGCTCGTGAAGAGCTCGCGGCCGTGGTTGATCTTCGCCGCGGTCGTGGCGTCGAGCTCGTTGGCGGTCGCCAGCCGCGCCAGCGGGTTCGGCGGCAGGCGCATCTCGGACACCGAGTAGAAGTCGACGGCGCGCGAGACCTCGGCGAAGGAGCGGCCCGTCGCCTGGCGGACGACCTGGTCGCGCACGAGCTTCTGCTGGGCGATGACCGCGGCGATCTGCTGGAAGTTGTCGGGGAGGATCGTCGGGCCGTCGGCGTCGGGGCGGCACTGGGCGTCGTTGCCGTTGCGCACGCGGTTGTTCGGGTCGCCGACGCGCCGGTCGGGATCCGAGGCGATGCCCTCGACGAGCCCGAACAGGATGAGCTCGCAGTTGGTGCGTGACTGCGCGTCGGCCGCGAGCGACGTGTACGTGCCGTTCGAGAACGACCCGTTCCAGAAGTAGGAGTCGGTGGTGAGCAGGTTGAAGTTCGCGGGGACCTTGTGGTACGCGGTCGGCGCGGTGGCGCCGTTGGCGTAGCCGATGCCGTCGACGAGGAGCTCGTCGAAGTGGCAGGTCGCGCACGACTTGCGGCCGTTGTTCGACCACGCCGCGTTGTAGAAGAAGAACTCGCCGCGCTCGATGTTGGTCGCCGGGTAGTCGGCGGTGGCGTAGCCGAGGTCGATGCGGCGCAGGCGCTGCGCGGTGTCGAGGTCGAACACCTCGAGCACCTCGCCACCCCACGTCGCGACCAGGAGCTCGCCGGCCTGCTCGTCGAGCGCGAGGGCGAACGGTCGCTCGGAGGTGCGGAAGAGCGGCGTCGGTCCGTCGACCAGACGCAGCGCGCCGGCGCGGATCGCCAGCTCCTGGACAGCGTCCGAGCCGGAGAGCGCCAGGTAGGCGCGGGTCCGCGCCGCGTTCACGACGATGGCCTGGGGCAGCGCGCCCTGCAGGATCTTCTGGCCGGCGACGAAGTTCGGCTCCGGCGAGACGTCGTCGGTGAAGTAGGTCTGGGTGCCGCCGAGCGGCAGCTGCGCGTCGATCGTCAGGACGCCGTTGCGGACGTCCTCGAAGTTGTAGGCCTTGGTGTTGTCGAACAGGGCGCCGGGGTGCGCGACGTGCTGGTTGCCGTCGAGGCCGGTGAGGCGCACGGGCGCCGCCGTGATCTGGGTCGGCTGCTGGTCGTCGCCGTCGGGGAGGCCGCGGTCGATCGTCGTCGTCGGCACGATCACGATGTCGTTGACCTGCACGATGTCGGGCGCCGGCGCGTTGATCGCGATGCGCTTCACGCCGTTCGAGGCGAGGTCGACGAGCGCCAGCTCGCCGCCGCGGTTGTTCGCCACGTAGAGCGCGCGCTGGTTCTGCGCCAGGCTCAGGCGGTAGGGGTTCGAGCCCACGCCCGTGATCTCGACCGCCGGCTGGTTCGCGGGCGACGGGTTCGCGGGGTTGGTGACGCGGACGTCGACCGGGTCGTCGGACAGCCCGTCGCGCGCGACGGTGAGCCCGTACTTGAGCACGCTCGCTCGCCAGCCGTTGGCGACGTAGAGGTCCTGCTCGTCGACGTCGGGCGCCGCGATGCTGCGCGGCACGAAGGCGAGGTCGGTGCAGTTGTACTCGGTCGCGATCTCGACCGGGTTGCCCTGCGCGTTGCGCAGCGGCTGGTCGGTGCGCGGGTCGATCACGCTGATGTAGTTCGAGAACTGGTTGCACACGAAGACGAGGCCCGCCGGGTGGATGGCGATGCGCTGCGGTCGCACCCCGACCTTGATGCGCGTGACCGCGCCGTTCTCGAGGTCCACCGCGGCGATCTCGTTGCCCGGCGACATCAGGTCGCCGCCGAGCGGGAGGTAGGCCTTGCGGCGCCCGTCGACGCGGATGACGTCGACGTCCGACGGGTTGCCGCGGAACGGGATCTGCTGCGCGCGCTGGCGGTCCTCGGCGCGGGGGATGATGTTGAGGGCCGCGACGCCGCGCTCGCGGGCGATCTGGGCGCCGATCTCGTCCATCTTCTGCGACGCGGTGACGAAGTTGCCGGCCGTCGAGACGAAGTCGACGTCGGCCATCGTGACGCCGCCCTCGACGAAGCGCCCGTACTCGCCGCGCGGCGTGTACTGGAACACCGGCTGGAGCGAGCCGCGCTTGTAGAC
>JAIOII010000796.1 GCA_019912685.1 Kofleriaceae bacterium | reverse complement strand
CGCCGACGAGGATCTCGTGCGCGGCCTGGCGAACGCTCGCGTCGTCGCAGACGACGACCGTGTTCTTGCCGCCCATCTCGAGCGCGACGAGGAGCTCGGGGCGATCGAGCGCCGCCTCCTGGATGCGGCGCCCGACGGTGTAGCTGCCGGTGAAGCAGAGGCCGCGCACGCGCCGGTCGGCGACGAGCGCGGCGCCGACGGCGCCCGTACCCTGGACGAGGTTGAAGACGCCGGCCGGCAGGCCCGCCGCCTGCGCGGTCTCGGCGTAGCGCTGGCCGACGAGCGGCGTGATGTCCGACGGCTTCACGACGACGGCGTTGCCGGCGAGGAGCGCGGGCACCACGTGCGCGTGGCAGAGGTGGACCGGGTAGTTGTACGGCCCGATCACGGCGACGACGCCGAGCGGGTGATAGCGGAGCTGCTCGTGCGGCGAGCCGGCGATCGCGCCCTCGCGCAGATCGGCGGTGAGGAGCGCGCGCGCCACGTCGAAACGCGCGAGCACGGTCGCGACCTCCTGCTGGGCCTCGCTGCGCAGCTTGCCGGTCTCGAGCACGATCGCGTCGGCGAGGTCCCGCTGCCTTGCGACGATCGCTTCCTTCCAGCGGCCGAGCGCGGCGGCGCGGTCGGCGATGGTGAGCCGGGCCCACGCGGTCTGGGAGGCCGCGGCCGCGGCGGTGGCCTCGGCGACGGCGTCGACCGACGCTCCGGTCTCGAACACGACGGCCCCGTCGGCGGCCGGGTTGCGCGACACCAGCGCGGCGCCGGTGGGCGCCACGAACACGCCACCGATGAAGTTCCCAAGCGCTTGCACCGAGGTGACGTACCGTTCCGCCGGCCGGGGGTCAAGGCGAGCCCCGGTCACGATCCCGCGCAGAACGCAGATCCCGTAGGGAATCCGACGTGTTATACCTGCCGTGCGCTGGTGCCACGCGAATCACCGGTACGCCACCTACCCTCCCGCGCGCGGGTGGTATAGACCCCAGCACCCCGAAAATGCCCGCCCTCGTGTTCATCGCCGGCCCCAACGCGGGCCGCCGTTACAAGCTGGCGGACGGCGAGTACATCATCGGACGACGATCCGACTGCCAGATCTTCGTTCCGGACATGCGGGTGTCGCGGCAACACGCGCGCATCCGGCCCGATGGCACGCGCTGGGCGCTCGAGGATCTCGGCTCGAACAACGGCACGTACGTGAACGGCCAGCGCCTCGCGGGGGCGCTGCCGCTCGCGCACGGCGACGAGATCATGATCGCGAGCAACCGCATCCGGGTCGACGCGCCGGACACCGATGGCCACGGCTCGCGCACGCCCACGTCGGACGCGCACCTCACGATCGTCGAGGCGCAGGGGCCGGTGCTGAAGAGCCGCGAGGACACCGACTCGGGCAAGTTCCTGCGCACGTCGGGCGTGCTCGCCGCGCCGACCGAGATCCGCAACTTCCGCCTGATCGAGCGCAAGCTCACCGCGCTCACGGCGATCCTCGACGCCGCCGCCAAGTCCACCGATCCCGACGCGCTGGTCGAGACCGTCGTCGGACACCTCCTCGACATGTTCCCGCAGGCGGAGACCGTCGGCGTCCTCGTCGAGGAGGAGCGCTCGGGCGAGCTGCAGGTGAAGTTCCACAAGTCGCGCGCGCGCGGCTTCGGCGGCAACCTGCGCGTGCCGGGCACGATCATCACCCACGTCGTCCAGGACCGCCGCGGCGTCCTCCTGGGCGAGTCCGCGTCGACGCCGTCGCCCGCGGCGTCGGGTCGGCTGCCGACGGCGACCGGCGAGGGCGGCGAGCTTGCCGGGACGCGCATGGGCGCGCCGCTGTCGGCCGGCGATCACCAGTACGGCGTCATCTACGTCGAGGCGCGCAGCGCGGGCTTCAAGCAGGAGGACGTCGACCTCCTGCAGAACGTCGCCTACCAGACCGCGCTCGCGATCCACGCCGCCCGCATGCAGGCGCAGCTCGTGCAGAAGGAGCGCCTCGAGCGCGATCTGCGCGTCGCGCGCCAGATCCAGCGCTCGCTCCTGCCCCACGACGTGCCGAGCGTCGTCGGCCTCGACTTCGCCGTGCACTACGAGCCGGCGTACCAGATCGGCGGCGACTTCTACGACTTCATCTGGCACGACGAGAGCCACATCGCGCTCGCCGTCGGCGACGTGGCCGGCAAGGCGATCAGCGCCGCGCTCTACATGGCGCGCCTCACCAGCGAGCTGCGCTCGCGCGCCGGCATCTCGCGCACGCCCGCGCGCCTCCTCCGCCGCGTCAACGACGAGATGGTGAAGCTCGGCGACGACGGCATGTTCGCGACGCTGGTCTACGCGATCTACGATCTCGAGTCGCGCACGCTGGTCTTCACCAACGCCGGCCACTGCGTGCCGCTCCTCCGCCGCGGCGAGCGCGTGTTCCCGCTGCAGGCCGACCGCGCGCACATCGTGCCGATCGGCGTGGTCAACGAGCTCGAGGTCGGCGAGGCGCGCGTCCAGCTCCACTCCGGCGACATGCTCGTCCTCGTCTCCGACGGCATCCTCGAGGCGCGCGACGCGCGCGGCAACGAGTACGGCGTGAAGCGGCTGTCGCGGCGGCTGCGCACGGCGCGCGGCAACGCCGAGGACGTCGTGAAGGCGATCCTCCAGGACGTCGACAGCCACATCGGCAACGCGCCGCCCGGCGACGACATGACCGTGCTCGCGATGGGCATCGACGAGCGCCGCGCCAAGCGGCGCACGAGCACGATCCCCGGCGTCCCTGTCGACGCGGTCCCGGGGCAATCCGACGACTCGAAGACCCGCCCCGGCGTCGGCATCCCGCGCCCGCCGACCGGCGACGGCTCCGGCGACGGCCGCTAGGTCGGCGGTGGCCGACGAACCGTTGACCCTGTACGTCGAGGCCTTCTGGCTCTCGCCATGGGCGTGCTCGGCGTTCGTGGCCCTGCGCGAGAAGGGCCTCGCGTTCCAGACCGGCATCGCGATGCTGCGGCACGGCGTCGGGGCCAAGCCGGCGCTGCGCGAGAAGACGCTCACCGGCACGGCGCCCGTGCTCCAGCACGGCACGTTCTTCGTCGCCGAGTCGCTCGCGATCATCGACTACGTCGAGGACACGTTCGCGCCCGACGCGTGGCGGCGCGTCCTGCCGGCGGACCGCCGCGATCGCGCGCGGGCGCGCCAGCTGCTCGCGTGGCTCCGCATCAGCCTGACCGCGCTGCGCCGCGAGCGCCCGACCGAGCACATCTTCTACCCGCCGCGCGTGCGCGCGCCGCTGTCGCCCGCGGCGCAGCGCGACCTCGACGATCTGGTGTACGTCGCCGAGCGCCTGAGCGCGGGCGCGTCGGGCGCGCTGTTCGACGCGTTCGGCGTGGTCGACGTCGACCTGGCGTTCGCGCTCCAGCGCGCGATCACGGGGGGCGCCGACGTGCCGCCCGCGCTCGCGGCCTACGCCGCCGCGGTCTGGTCGCGTCCGTCCGTGCACGAGTACGTCGCGCACCCGCGACCGCCGAACCCGCCGCTCCCCCTCGGAGCGTGACCGAGAGACCATGAGCACCACCGACGCCGCGTACCAGCATTTCGGGATCCAGGTCGCCGAGTACGACGAGGCGATCGTGCGCTACATCCCGTTCTACCGCGAGCTCATCGACGGCATCGCGGCGTGGCTCGTCGGGCATGTGCCGCCCGGCGGGCTCGTCGTCGATCTCGGCGCCGGCACCGGGGCGCTGTCGGCGGCCGTGCTCGCGGCCCTGCCCGAGGCGCGCGTCGAGAT
>JAIOII010000795.1 GCA_019912685.1 Kofleriaceae bacterium | reverse complement strand
GAGCACGAGCGGCCTGCCCGCGCTCGTGCTCGGCGAGACCGGCACCGGCAAGGAGGTGATGGCGCGCGCGCTCCACGAGCTCTCGCAGCGGCGCGGTGCGTTCGTCGCCGTGAACTGCGGCGCCATCGCCGGCACCCTCGTCGAATCCGAGCTGTTCGGCCACCGGAAGGGCGCGTTCTCCGGGGCGCTCACCGATCGCCCCGGGCACGTGCGCGCCGCCGATCGTGGCACCCTGTTCCTCGACGAGATCGCCGAGCTACCGCCGGCGGCACAGGCGGCGCTCCTGCGCGCGCTGCAGGAGCGAGAGGTCGTGCCCGTCGGCGACTCGATGCCGGTGAGCGTCGACTTCCGCCTGTGCGCCGCGACGCACCGCGACCTCGCGGCCATGGTCGCGGCGGGCACCTTCCGCGAGGACCTCCACGCCCGTCTCCTCGGCGCGACGATCCACCTGCCGCCGCTACGCGACCGGCGCGGCGATCTCGGGCTGCTCGTGCGCTCGCTGCTCCTCCGCCAGCCCGACGGTCAGCGTGCACGCTTCTCGCCCGCCGCCGCCCTGGCCCTCGTCGAGCATGCGTGGCCGCGCAACGTGCGCGAGCTCGAGCGCGTCCTCGCCATGGCGGTCACGCTGGCCGGCCGCGACCCGATCGACCTCCCGCACCTGCCGGAGCTCGTCACTCCGTCGCTTCCGCCGGCGGGCTCGCCCGCCCGCGCGCCCGACGATGATCGCCCGGGCGTGGCGCTCGTCGCCGCGGCGCGGGCCACTCCACCCGCGGAGCTCTCACCCGACGAGACGGCGCTCAAGCGCGAGCTCGTCGCGATGCTCGACGCCAACGATGGCAACGTCGCCGAGGTCGCGCGGCAGATGGGCAAGGATCGCACCCAGCTCTACCGCTGGATCCGGCGCTTCGGCATCGACCGCGATCGGCGTTGACCGCGGCGCGCATCCGGTCACGTGACGTCACGTGACACCTGTCCCGTGACACTCCCCGGTCGTCACCACGAGCAAGGCGCGGGCCACGACCAACGCCCGCCGCGATGTCCTATGATGGCTACCGTGGGCTGGACCCCGATCCTCGAGGGCGAGCTCGCCGACACGGCGTGGACGGTGATCCGCGGCGTCGCCCGCGAGCTCGCCGCGGGCCGCGCGGCGCCGCGCGACGTCGGCGACGCCGTGCTGTTCTGGTCCTACCTCGCCGGCGCCCTCGAGGAGGACTGGGTCATCGACGAGCAGGAGCGGGCGTACGCGCGCCTGCTCGAGGCGATGCAGGAGGGCGCCCCGTCGCCGAGCCTCTACGAGGGGCTCGCCGGTCGGGGGTGGGTGCTGGCCCACGTCGCCGAGCCCGAGGCCGTCGACGAGCTCCTCCAGGTCGTCGACGCGCAGATCGCGAATGCGCTCGACCTCCTCCAGGGCAACTACGATCTCATCTACGGCCTCGTCGGCGTGGCGCTCTACTACCTCGAGCGCGGCGACGCGCCGTCGGCCCGGCGCGGCCTGGCCCGCACGGTCGAGCGCCTGCTCGCGCTCTCCGAGCGCGTGCCGCCGGGGCTGGCGTGGTTCACGCCGCCCGAGCGCGTGCCCGCGGTGCAGCGGGCGACCTGGCCCGATGGGTACTTCAACTGCGGCATCGCCCACGGCAACCCCGGCGTGCTCGCGCTCCTCGCCCGGCTGGACGATCCCGTCGCACGCGCCGCCGCCGGCGACCTCGCCCGCTGGCTCAC
>JAIOII010000794.1 GCA_019912685.1 Kofleriaceae bacterium | reverse complement strand
GGCGATCGAGCTCGCCGAGCGCCTCGCCCGACGTCGGATCCTCGGCGAGCCAGCCGCCGACCGCGTCGAGCGCGCGCACGCCGTCGCCCAGCCGGGACTCGGCGAGGACGGCGATGCGCTGGTAGATCGCCGCGCGCTCGTGGTGATCGGCGATGACCGACAGCTTGGCGGCGAGCAGGTCCGCGAGCCGCGCCCAGTCGCCCTCGGTCTCGTACAGGGGCTCGAGGGTGTCGATGATCGTCGAGCGCTCGGCCTCGGCCGTCGTGAGCAGCCGCTCGAGCGAGGCCCGCGCCGCGCCGTGACGGCTCTGCCGCTCGACGACGATGCGATAGGCGTCGACCGCGCCGGCGAGATCGTGGAGCTGGCCCTCGCGCACGTCGCCCAGCCGGAACATGAGGTCGGCGGCCTGGGCGTCGTTCTCCGCGCTATCGGCCTCGCGGGCGAGGACGTCGGCGAGCTCGCCCCAGCGCCCGAGGCGCCAGAGCACGCGGTCGAGCGCCGCCAGCGAGCCGCGCTCGTCGACGTGCGTGTCGGCGGCGCGCCGGTACGCGATCGCCGCGCGCTCGAAGTCGCCGAGCGCGTCCTCGTAGATGCGGCCGAGCCGCAGCGCGTACGTGCTCTCCAGCTCGCCGTCCAGGGCGCCGCCTGCGCCGGCGTCGAGCCGCTTCTCCAGCATGCCGGCGAGCTCGGCCCACGCGCCGCGCGCCTGCGCCAGCCGCTCGAGCGGCCCGAAGAGCGAGACCTCCGCCGGATCCTCGGCGAGGGCCCGCGCCCACGTCGCCGACGCGGCCTTGAGGTCGCCGCGCAAGGTCTCGTGGATGTCGGCGAGCGCCGTCCACAGCTCGCGCCGCGTGTCGGGATCGCCGGGCAGCTCGAGGCGCCGCTCGGTGACGGCGACGAGCGCGTCGTGGTCGCCGACGCCGCGCAGGTGGCGATCGAGGATCGCCGCGACCGTTTCGACGTGCTCGTCTCGCTTGACGAGCGCCTCGAGCGCCTGGCGCGCGCCCGCGTGCGAGGGCGCCATCGTCAGGACCGCGCCGTAGCGCGGGATCGCCGCCTCGGGCTCGACGAGCTCCTTCTCGGTCAACGCCGCGGCGCGGAACGCGAGCTCGGCGCGCGCCGCCGGATCCGGCGACGTGACGGCGCGCCGGTCGAGCACCTCGAGCAGCTCGGGCCACATGCGGGTCTGCTGGTACAGGCGATCGAGCTCGGCGAGCGCGACCTGGTCGCCCTGATCGTCCGACAGGACGGCCTGCAGCTGGTTCTGCGCCTCGTAGGCGTCGCCGAGCTCCTGCTCGTGCACGACCGCGAGGTCGAGGCGCAGCTGGCGCGCCGACGCCGGGTCCCGCGCCAGCTCGAGCTTGCGCTCGAGGATCTGGGCGAGGTCGCGCGGCTCCTTCAGCTGCCGGTACAGGCGCTCGAGGGCGTCGAGCGACGCCTCGTCGCTGTCGTCGACGTTGAGCACGTTCTTGTACGCGACGACCGCCTCCCGCGGCTGCTCGAGCACCTCCTCGTAGAGCGAGGCGATGCGGTGGAGGAGCACGAGGCGCACGCCGGCGTCCTCGGCGAGGTCGGCGCGCCGCTCGACGATCGCGACCAGCTCGGCGGCCCGGCCCTCGACGGCGTACAGCCGATCGAGCGACGACAGCGCGACCGCGTCGTCGCCGTCGAGCTGCAGGACGCGCTTCCAGGCGGCGATCGCGCTCTCGTGATCGGCGCGCTGGGTCTCGTGGATCTCGGCGATGCGGGCGAGCGCGAGCGCGCTGGCCTCGGGCTCGAGCGTCGACGACGCGCCCGCCTCCAGGACCTGGACGAGCTGGTCCCACTCGCCGAGCCGCGCGCCCTGCGTGCACAGGCGGTCGAACACGTCGCGGCGCACCGGCTCGAGCTGCCACGCCTTGGCCAGCGCCTCGAACGACAGGTGCGGATCACCGCCGCGCGCGTCGTGGAGCCCGGCGATCTCGAGGTACAGCGCGACCTTGTCCGACGGATCGTCGACGTACGCGAGCTTGGCGTCGAGGATGACGACGAGCTTCTGCCACCAGTCGCGCGACCGGTAGACCGGCTCGAGCAGCCCGGCGATGCGCTCGCGGTGCTCGAGCGCGGTGATGAGGCGCTCGAGGTGCGGCAGGGCCGACTCGCCGTACGAGGTCCCGAGGATCTCCTCGTACTGATCGATCGCGCCGGTGACGTCCTTGAGCTCGTCCTCGAGCACGGCGGCCAGCGCGAGGCGGATCTCGACCTCCTCGCGCTCGTCGGTCGCGCGCTCGAGCCGGTCGCGGAGCAGCTCGGCGACGTCGAACCAGCGGCCGGCGCCGCGCAGCAGGCGATCGAGCTGCGCCGCGGCGCGCTCGTAGTCGCCGCGCGCGTCGGTGCCCTCGGCCAGCTCGAGCATCGAGCGCCACGCCTGGATCGCGGCGTCGAGGTCGTTCAGCCGCCCCTCGGCGATCGCCGCCTTGCGCGCGTAGAGGTCGCGGCGGCGCGCGTCGTCGTCGGCGGTGTTGATCGCGTCGTCGTAGACGTCGGCGAGCACCATCCACTGACCGTGGCGCGACAGGAGCTCCTCGAGCCGCGTGAACAGCCGCAGGTCCTCGGCGGTGTCGCCGGGGCTCGCGAGCACGCGCCGGTAGGCGCGCGCGCCCGGCTCCCACTGGTCGAGCCTGCGGTCGTAGATCGTCCCCGCCGCCATGGCGATCTCGCGCAGGTGGGGCGCGTCGCCGGGCTCGTCGTCGAGGAGCTCCTGGTACACGCGGGCGAGGCCGGGCCAGTCGTCGACGATCTGGGCGAGGCGCTGCAGCTGATCGCGGACGCTGTCGTCGGTCGGGTCCTCGCGGAAGACGCGCGCGTACCACTTGAACGCGCCCTCGAGATCCTCGAGCTGCTCCTCGTAGATGCGGGCGATCTGCAAGGTCAGGCCGAGCCGCTCGCCCGGCTCGCTCGAGGCCTCGAGCTGCGCCTCGTTGAGGCGCGCCAGCCGCGGCCAGTCCTGGCGCGCGATGTAGAGCGGCTCGAGCACCTCGGCGGCGGCGGCGCGCACGCTCGGATCGGCGACCAGCCGCTCGAGCGCGGCGAGCGCCACGGCGTTGCTCGGATCGCCGCCGAGCGCGGCGGCGTAGCTGTCGACCGCGGTCGCGCGGTCCTCGAGCTGGTTCTCCTGCACCTCGGCGAGCTTGATGCGCAGCGCGACGGCCTCGTCGATGGTGACGGCGAAGCCCATGCGCCGCTCGTACAGGTCGACGACGTCGTGCCAGCGCCGCTCGCGGCGGTAGAGCTGGTCGAGGGCGGCGACCGCGTCGGTGCGGCTGGGATCGAGCTCGAGCACCTGCTCCCACGCGTTGATGGCGTCGTCGGGGCGATCGATCGCGCCGGACGCGAGCGCGCCGAGCTCCGACAGCGCGGCGAGCTTCTCCATCGGGTCGCTGACCAGCTCGACCTTCTGCCCGAGCACGTCGTAGAGCGCCTTCACATCGCCGCCGCGGCGGTAGAGGCCCTCGAGCGCGCCCAGCGCGCGCCGGTCGTCCGGCTGCTGGTCGAGCACCTTCTGGTAGAAGGTGCGGGCGAGCGACGCGTCGTCGCGCACCGCGAGCGCGAGGTCGGCGATGTCGAGGTAGAGGCGGCGCTGGAGGTCGGCCGCCATGACGTCGTCGGCGACGCTCCGGTAGATGTCGATCAGGTCGCCCTCGCGCCCGAGCTCCGCCGCCAGCCGCTCGACCTCGGCGAGCAGGTCGGGCAGCTCGGGCTCGGCGATCGCCGGGCGCAGCGCCGAGACCATCGCGTCGAGCGCGGCGGCCTTGTCGGCGAGGCGCTGCTCGCGGATCTGGGCCACGCGCACCAGGCGGCGCACCTTCTCGGCGCCGACCTCGCGGCCGGCGACGGTGAGGTTGAGCGCGCAGAGCGCCTGGTCCTGCCCGGTCGCCTCGTAGAGCGGCTCGAGGATCGCGGCGGCCCGGCCGCCGAGGTTGTAGTCATCGACGGCCCGCTGCACGGCGGCGAGCGCGCCCTCGTGCGACGGATCGCGCTCGAGCACCTCCGCCCAGCGCTCGAGCGCGTCCAGCTCGCGGCCGAGCGGCCCGGCGAGGAGCTGCGCGAGGTCGTGGCGGCGCGCGACCGCGTCCGGCTCGCCGAGGGCGTCCGCGATCACCAGGCGCCGCTCGAGCACCTCGTGCAGCTCGACGTGGCGACCGGCGGCGCGGTGGAAGCGCGCGAGCTCGTCGAGCGCGCGCGTGTCGTCGGGATCGAGATCGAGGATCTCGAGGAGCACGAGCACCGCATCGGCGGGCGAGTGGCGCTTGTGCTCGTGGAGCGCGACCAGGCGGAAGAGCTGGCCGATCTTGACCGACACGTCGGGCGTGAGGTCGACCTGGTGGCGCACGATCTCGCCGAGCTCGGTCCACTGCGCGCCCAGCTCGTACAGCCGCTCGAGGGCGGCGAGCGCGTCGGGATCGTCGGGATCCTGCGAAAGCACCTCGCGCCACGTCGCGATCGCCTGCTTGCGATCGTCGAGCTGCGTCTCCTCGAGCGCGGCGACCCGGGCGTAGAGCGCCTTGCGCGCGTCGGGCACCGGCGTCGACTCCGCCTGGCGGCGCAGCGTGTCGCGCAGGTCGGTCCAGCGCTCGTCCTCCTCGTGGAGGCGCGCGAGCGCGGCGAGCGCGGGGCCGGCGACCTCGGGGTCGGCCGGGTCGACCTTGTAGAGGCGCTGGTACGCCGCGACGGCGCGCGCGTTGTCGCCGAGCGACACGTCGGCGATCTCGGCGAGCTGGCGCAGGAGCGGGACGGCGACGGCGACGTCGTTGGTCGAGGCCGCGGCCTTGTCGAAGGCCTGGGCGGCGTCGTTCCAGCGATCGTACGTGCCGGCGAGGCGCAGGATCGCGGCGCGCGGACGCTCGTCGGACGGGTCGGCGCCGAGCGCGCTCACCCAGGTGTCGAACGCCTGGCGGCCGCTCTCGAGGTGCGTCTCCTCGATCGTCGCGATGCGCGCGAGCAGCTCGACGGCGGCCGCCGGCTCGCCCGCGGCCTCGCGCTGCGCGCGCAGGACGACGCAGAGATCCTTCCACAGCTGGTCGCGCTCGTAGAGCGGCTCGAGCAGGCGGGCGACGCGCTGGCGCTGGCCCGGCTGCGACAGGAGCTCCTCGAGCAGCTCACGCCCGTCGGCGTGGCTCGGCTGCATCGCGACCACGTCCTCGAGGAGCTCGACCGCCTCGGCGGGGTTGTCGAGCTGGAGCGCGTGCAGCTCGGCGCGCCGGAAGATGAGCCCGACCTGCTCCCTGGCCTCGACGTGATCGACCTCGCGCGCGAGGATGTCGTCGAGCTCCTTCCACGCCTTGCCCTCGCCGTACAGGCGCTCGAGCGCCTTGTACGCCGGCACGTGCGCGGGATCGACCTCGAGCACGCGGCGGTAGTCGCCGACGGCGCGGCCGGGATCGCCGAGGATCTCCTCGTCGACCTGGGCGAGCTCGAGGAGCGCGGCCTTGCGCGCGGCGTCGTCGGCGGTCGCGGCGACGCGGCGCTCGAGCAGCG
>JAIOII010000793.1 GCA_019912685.1 Kofleriaceae bacterium | reverse complement strand
CTCCACGACGACGCCGACGCCCAGCCGCGCGCCGCCGCCGGCGTCACGTGGGACAAGGCGCCGTGCCGCTTCTGCGGCACCGGCTGTCACGTCCAGGTCGGCGTCAAGGACGGCAAGGTCGTCGCGATCGCCGGCGACCAGAAGGCCGACGTCAACAAGGGCCTCCTCTGCGTGAAGGGCTACCACGTCGGGCTCGCCCTCTACGGCAAGGACCGCCTGACCCGTCCGCTCCTCCGCAAGAACGGCAAGCTCGAGCCGATCACGTGGGACCAGGCGCTCGACGTCGTCGCCGAGCGCATCATGGCGAACCCGGCCGGCTTCGCGATGTACGGCAGCGGGCAGTGGACGATCCCCGAGGGCTACGCCGCGCAGAAGCTCATCAAGGCCGGCATCGGCAACAACCAGATCGATCCCAACGCGCGCCTGTGCATGGCCTCCGCCGTCACCGGCTTCCTCTCGACCTACGGCGTCGACGAGCCCGCCGGCTGCTACGACGACCTCGATCGCTGCGACGTCGTCATCATGTGGGGCAACAACCCGGCCGAGATGCACCCGGTGCTCTTCTCGCGCATCATCGATCGCCGCAGCCGCGGCGAGAAGGTGATCCTCGTCGATCTCACGACGCGACGGACGCGCACCAGCGGCTTCTGCGATCGCACGATCTTCTTCAAGCCGCAAGGCGACCTCGCGATCGCCAACGGCATCGCCCACCTCCTCCTCGAGCGCGGCACGTGGGACCGCGCCTTCGTCGAGGCCTACTGCAACTTCCGCAAGCCGACCGCGCCCGCGTCGCTCGACGGCCAGGCCATGACGTTCGACGAGTACCGCCGCGCGATGGCGGAGTACACGCCGGCGCGCGTGCAGGAGCTCGCCAGCGTCGCGCCCGCCGATCTCGAGTACCTCGCCGATCTGTTCGGCAGCCGCTCGCTGCGCATCACCAGCCTCTGGTGCATGGGCATGAACCAGCACACGCGCGGCACCGCGATCAACGACCTCGTCCACGGCATCCACCTCCTCTCCGGCCACTTCGGCAAGCCCGGCGACGCGCCGACGAGCCTCACCGGCCAGCCCTCGGCGTGCGGCACCGTGCGCGAGGTCGGCACGCTGGCGCACGGCCTCCCCGGCGGCCTCGTCGTCACCAAGGACGAGCACCGCAAGGAGGCCGAGGCGATCTGGAACCTGCCCGCCGGCCGCATCAACGCCAAGCCCGGCTACCACACCGTCGAGATGTGGCGCCGCTTCTCGACGGCGAAGGAGCAGGGCGGCGACATCGACACGATCTGGGTGCAGGTCACGAACCCGGCGCGCAGCCTGCCCAACATCAACGAGCTCTTCCTGCCGAGCCGCAAGCTGCCCGGCAAGTTCCTGATCGTGTCGGACGTCTACCCGACCGCGACCGCGATGGCGGCGGACCTCGTCCTGCCGAGCGCGATGTGGGTCGAGAAGAACGGCATGGTCGGCAACTCCGAGCGCCGCACGCAGCAGTGGTTCCGCATGGTGCCGCCGCCGGGCGAGGCGCGCGACGACTGCTGGCAGACGATCGCCGTGGCGCGCCGGCTCCACGATCGCGGCCACCCCGGCCTCAAGGACAAGGACGGCCGCTTCCTCTTCCACGTCGTCGACGCGCGCGGCGCCGCGGTGCCGGTCTGGGACTGGCGGCGCTACTACGACGTGAACGTCGACGAGCAGCTCTTCGAGGAGTACCGGAAGTTCACGCGCAAGAAGCACAAGGACCTCGCGCCGTACCAGGAGTACGTGAAGGCGCGCGGCCTGCGCTGGCCCGTCGTCGAGCAGCCCGACGGCTCGTGGCGGGAGACGAAGTTCCGCTTCGCGCGCTTCGACGATCCGTACGCGACCAAGGCCGACATCCAGTTCTATCACTCGGTCACCAAGGACGACCGCGCGCTCATCTGGTTCCACCCGTGGGAGGCGCCGCCCGAGTCGCCCGACAAGGACTACCCGCTGTGGCTGTGCACCGGCCGCGTGCTCGAGCACTGGCACACCGGGACGATGACGATGCGCATCCCGCAGCTCCAGCGCGCGATGCCCCAGGCGTACTGCGAGATGAACCGCGCCGACGCCAGGGCGCTCGGCGTCCACGACGGCGAGCTCGTCGTGATCGAGAGCCGGCGCGGCAAGCTCGAGCTGCCGGTGTGGCTCGGCGGCCGCGGCGAGCCGCCGCCGGGCTCGGTGTTCGTGCCGTTCTTCGACGAGACCCTCGCGATCAACCTCGCGACGCTCGACGCGCACGATCCGCTGTCGAAGCAGCCCGACTACAAGAAGTGCGCGGTGCGCGTGCGCCGCCGGGGCGCGGCGTGACGCGTTCCCGCGGGCTCGGGGTCGGCATCGTCGTCGCGGTCGCCGTCGCGGTCGTCGGCCTCGTGTCGGGCGTCGAGAGCTCCGGCCGCGAGGTCACGTCGTTCGTCGACCGCGCGCCCGCCGCGTCGCCGCCGCGCGTCGTCGACGCGCGCTCGTACCGCGACATGCGCGAGCGCGCGTACGGCCCCAACGCCGCCCTGCCGGTCGACTGGTGGAAGCGGCTGCGCGGCGGCGGCGCCGATCTCTTCGCCGCCGTCGTCCAGACCGAGGCCGAGCGCGCCGCGTCGATCGCCGCGCGCGCGGATCGCCGCGCCTACGACGGCGCGCCGCCCGTCATCCCGCACGCCGTCGATCAGCTCGCGGTGCCGGCGTGCCTCGCATGCCACGAGGAGGGCGTGATCGTCGCGTCGCGGCGCGCGCCGATCATGAGCCACGAACGCAAGGACAGCTGCGTGCAGTGTCACGTCGTCGCCGCCGATCCGCGCCCCGGCGCGCCGGCGGCGGCACGTTCGCCGGGC
>JAIOII010000792.1 GCA_019912685.1 Kofleriaceae bacterium | reverse complement strand
CGTCGAGCGGCTTGCCGACGAGGCGGACGAGCCCCGCCGGCGTGATCTCGTCGAGGCCGCGGCCGCGCGAGAGCGCGAGCTCGAGCAGCTTGTCCTCGTCGAGGCGCGCGTCGGCGAAGCGCGTCGGATGGCGCGCGGCGGCGGCCTCGATCTCCGGCTCGTGGTGGAGCACGGCGTGGGCCTCGTCGCGCAGGCGGTCGGCGACGGCGGCGAGATCGACGCCGGCGTGCAGCAGCAGCTGCCGGCGATCGAGGCGCGCGCGCAAGGGCGAGTCGCCGTGGCGCGAGCGCCAGCGGGCGAGCATCGCGTCGACCTCGGCGAGCGCGCCGCGATGCTGCAGGTGCACGGCGCGCCAGTAGTCGTGTTCTTCGGTGCCGGCGACCAGGCCGGCGAGCGCGGCCGAACGATCGTCGCCGAGCGCCAGCCCCTCGAGCTGCTCGATGTCCATGGGTGGACGGAGCGTAAACCAAGGCATCTCGGCGAGTTGCGGGAGTGGCGCCCTCCTTCGACGCGCGTCGCTCGCCCAGGAGTTCCTGCGGTAGTAACGTGCGCGAGATGCGGTCTCCCGCGCGCGTGGCGTTCGTCACGTTCGTCGCCGTCGCCCTCGCGGGCGCGTCGACGGCGGAGGCGGGCACGCGCAAGAAGAAGAAGCGCGCGAAGAAGGCGAAGGTGACGCAGCCCAGGAAGGCGAAGCGCACCAACATGCCCGCCGGCTGGACGTGGCCGCCGTCGAAGGCGATGACCGAGCTCGGCGCGGCCTGCACCGACGAGCTCGACGCGCTCGGGGTCGCGTGGAAGCCGGCGAGGAAGGCGCGCAAGGTCTCGACGCCGATCACGTTGTCGGCGATGGAGATCGGCGGCGTCAAGCTCGTGTCGGTGTACCGGCGCGGCCCGCACGTCATGGACTGCGCCCTCGCGCTGGGGCTGGCGAAGCACCTGCCCGCGCTGCACGCGGTCGGCGTGCGCGAGCTGCACTTCTCGCGCATCCACGAGTACTCGAAGGTGCGCGTCAACGGGCAGCAGCTGAAGTCGCTGTCGCGTCACGCGCTCGGGCTGGCGATCGACATCCGCAGCTTCGTCGACGCCGACGGGCGCAAGGCGATCGTCCTCGACGACTACCCGCTCGGCGACGCGCTCCTGCTCGAGGTCGAGAAGGCGCTCGGCGACTCGGGCGGGTTCCGCACGATCCTGACCCCGCGCAACGATCCGCAGAGCCACGACGACCACTACCACCTGGAGGTGCGCGTCGACTACACGGCGAAGCCGGCGGCGACGCCGCGGAAGCCCGCGACGTGAGCGCGGCGCGGGCGGCGCTCGTCCTCGTCGGGGTGCTGGGGTGCGCGGGCGACGACGGCGAGGGTGGGGATGGCGGCGACGGAGCGATCGACGCTGGCGACGCGATGCTGCCCGACGGCGACGGCGGCGGCGGGACGTGTCTGGCGCCGGTCGCGGAGCCGGCGTGGCTGGCGGCGTACCTGGCCGACCAGGTGCAGCAGCTGGCGGCGTCGCCGCGCGCGACCGTCACCGAGCGCGGCGCGGCGCGCGCCTACCTCGCGGAGCAGCTGACGGCGATCGGGCTGACGCCGATGACGCTGACGTACCAGACGGGCGCCAACGTGGCTGCGGAGCTGCCGGCGACCGTGGCGACCGACGCGTGGATCGTGTTCGGCGCGCACTTCGATTCGGTGAGCGACAGCCCGGGCGCGAACGACAACGCCACGGGCGTCGCCGTCGTGCTGGCGGCGGCGCGCGCCCTGGCCGGCGTGTCGTGCCGCGACACCAACGTCGCCTTCGTCTTCTTCGACCAGGAGGAGATCGGGCTCGTCGGCTCGGGCGCCTATGCGGCGGCGGCGAAGGCCGCGGGGACGAACCTCGTCGCGGCGCACACGATCGATCAGGCCGGCTGGGACATGGACGACGACCTCCGCTTCGAGATCGAGCTCCCGACGCCGGCCTTGTTCGCGCAGTACCAGGCCGCGGCGGCGGCGATCGGCGCGCAGGTCGTGCAGACGACGGTGAACAGCACCGATCACGAATCGTTCCGCGCGCAGGGCTTCGCGGCCGCCGGGCTGACCGAGGAGTACGTCTCGGGCGACACGACGCCGCACTACCATCAGCCGAGTGACACGGCGGCGACGGTCGACGCCGCGTACCACCGCGTGGCCGCGCGCCTCATGATCTACCTGCTCGCGCGCGAGCTCGGCGCCCCGTGACCCGCGATCAAGGCTCGAAGACGTCGGCGATCGTGGCAGCGGACAGGACTCGCTCGGCATAGCGATCGAGCTGATCGCTGGACGCGGTCTCGATCCGTGCGTGGTACGTGGGATCGATCGTCGAGAACTTGAGCGCGAGCAGTCGGCGCAGCATCTCCGCCCGTCCTTCCGCCCGTCCTTCCGCCCGTCCGCGTTGCAGGGTGGTCTCGTAGTGACTCGCCATGTCGTCCTCGGTTTCCGGTAGCCGTCTGCTCAGTGTGCCACGAAAGACCTCGAAGTCCTCGTCACTCAGGACCAGCGAGGCATAGCGAACGAGCTGCAAGAACGCGTACATCCCGTCGTCGGCCTGCAGGACCGCGGCGAGCGCCGTGATCCATCCGTCGAGTCCGGCCACGAGCCGGCCAGGATCACGTCCATCACGCAGGAACCACAGCGCGACGCGCGCGAACGCGTCGATCGAGATCGCATGCAGCTCGTCGTCGGTGAGGTGGGATAGGTCCTCGACGAGTACCGAGAACTGGGGCACGAGCCGCGCCAATCCCGGGTGCGTGGCGGGGAGCGGCGCGACGAGCTCGTGAAAGCTGCGCGGCTCCGCCCATCCGCCGGGCACGTGGCAGACGACCAGGCTGATGATCGCCGGCAGCGGGCCGGCTGGATGATCGCGAAGGAACCGCTCCCAGATCCGCACCTGGTAGCCGAGGGTCCGGAGCAGGAGGTGACGGTCTTCACTGCTCTGATGCTCGCAGAGGAGGTAGATCGCGACGCGCTCGCCGGCATGCGCGCGATCGGCGGTTGCGACCGAGAAGAGGAGGTCGCTGTGCGAGTCGGTCAGCGCCGCGTCGACGTAGGACCCCGGCTCGTGCGCGAGCGTGGACCAATCGAGGAGTCGATCGAGCTCCGGTGGCACGCGCCGCCGAAGGAGACCCGCAGCGCGAGCAGGAGACTCGAAAGCGGCCTTGAAGAGCGCGTCGTGCGGGCGAGAGGTCACCTTCCCGCGCACAGCAGGAATCGCGCCCGACGCAAGACGCGAGAATCACGCTCCGAGACGTCCGAGGTTCGGACAGCTGACCGGCGAGCCGGACACGATGTCCGGATTCCGGACGGACGGCTCAGATCTTCTTCTCGACGAAGTGCGCCACCATGGTCACGGGAGCTCGATCCCGTCGCGCGCCAGGTCGGCGGACGACGCGTCGGTCGCGACGGTGCCGGCGGGGTGCTCGTACCAGCCGGGGTCGCCGTCACCGTCGAGGCGATCGCGCACCTTCAGGATCGTGAACATGCCGCCCATGTCGATGGGCCCGAACGGTCCGGGTGACGCGAGCATCGAGATGCTGTTCTTCGGCAGCGGCATCTTCATCGTCGCCATCGCGCCCATGCCGTCGTGGCCCATCGTCATGTAGCCCGGTGCCAGGCGACCGATCGACGCGTCGATGCCGCGCACGTCCGCGCCGATGAGGTTGGGCACGTCGTGGCCCATCTGGTTCATGACGTGATGGGTCATGTGGCAGTGGAGCGGCCAGTCGCCGAGCGCGTCGGCGACGAACTCGACGACGCGCACCGAGCCGACCGGCACGAGCACCGTGGTCTCGGGCCAGCGCGCCGATGCCGGCACCGGCCCGCCGTCGGTCTCGACGACGCGGAACGCGTAACCGTGCAGGTGGATCGGGTGGTGATCCATCGGGCCGAGGTTGCCGATGCGCAGGCGGACGAGGTCGCCGCGCTCGGCGACGAGCGGCGCGGTGGCCGGGTAGCCCTTGCCGTTGAACGCGAGCTGGTTGAAGTCGTTCATGGCGAGCGGATCGGGACGGCGCGCGCCCGGGACGATCTTCCACTCGTGGAGCATGAGCGAGTAGTCGCGCACGCGGCGCGTCGTCGCCGGCGCGCGGCGCGGATGGACGACGAACATGCCGACCATGCCGAGCGCGATCTGCGTCATCTCGTCGAAGTGCGGGTGGTACATGAACGTGCCCGCGCGATCGACCGTGAACTCGTAGCGGAACGTCGCCCCCGGCGGGATCGCCTTCTGCGTCAGCCCCGCGACGCCGTCCATGCCGGCGGGGAGGAAGATGCCGTGCCAGTGCACGGTGGTCGCCTCGGGCAGGCGGTTGGTCACGTAGATCCGGACCTTGTCGCCCTGCACCGCCTCGATGAGTGGCCCCGGCGTACCGCCGCTATAGCCCCACGTCTCGATCGTGAGGCCGGGCGCGACCTCGTGCGTGATCGGCTCGGCGACGAGGTGGAACACCTTCACGCCGCCGACGACGCGATGCGCGAGCGTGCGCCCGTTGGGCACG
>JAIOII010000078.1 GCA_019912685.1 Kofleriaceae bacterium | reverse complement strand
GAGCACGGCGTCGCGCCGCGGCGCGGCCGCCTCGCGCGCCGCCTCGACGGCCGAGGACGCGAGGAAGACGACGTCGTAGGTGCCGGGGACGTCGCGGCGCAGCTCGCGGTAGATCTCGCCGGGCTGCTTGAGCAGCAGCGTCCCGGCGCCGTGCGTGTACGTGCGGCCGCGAAACGCCACCTCGGTGCCACCACGCTCGGGCACGACATAGGTGTAGAGGTCCTTCATGCCGCGCCACAGGCGGTCCTCGTCCTCGACGCGGGCGATCATCGCCGCGCGATCGGCGCTGATCACGCGTAGCGAATGGCGTCGGCGCGAGGTGCGGGGGCTCACCTCGCCAGCGTAGCGGACCTGCCGGCGGCCGACTTGGGCATTGTTGGCGACATCAACAACGCCCAAGCCGCGCCGAGGCAGGCGCCCTATCGTGTCGCCATGCAAGCACCTCATGATCCGGCGGCGTCCAATCGCCGCACGATGGAGACCCTGTTCGCGGCGCTCGCCCGCGGCGACGGTGCGCCGTTCCTCGAGCACCTCGCCGAGGACGTGGTCTGGACGCTGACCGGCTCGACCCGGTGGTCGCGGTCCTACCGCGGCAAGGCGGATCTGGTCGAGAACCTGTTCCGGCCGCTGTTCCGGCGACTCGAGGGGTACACCAACACCGCGCACGCCATGATCGCCGAGGGCGATCGCGTCGTCATCGAGTGCACCGGTCGCGCCATCCTCCGCGGCGGCCGGCCGTACGCGAACGCGTACTGCTGGGTGTGCCGGCTGTCCGACGGGCGCATCGTCGAGCTGACCGAGTACCTCGATACGCGCGTCGTCGAGGCCGTCCTCGAGGACGCTCCGCGCGGCTGAGCGCGGCGGGCTCCACGTTCACGCCGCGAGCGCGGAGAGGTCGGCCTCGAGCAGATCGGCCCAGGCGCGGAGGTACGCGATGGCGTCCTCGCGCACGTTGCGGCGCGGCCAGCGGCCGAGCACCGCGACGACCGCCGGATCGTCGAGCTGCTCGAGGTGCACGAGATCGGCGGGTGACAGGCCGATCGCCGCGAGCTCCTCGATCGCGAGATCGATCGGGAGTCCGCTCGCCGGACAGTGCTCGTTGGCGAGGTCGCCCCAGTCGAGCGCGCGGGCGCTCGCCCAGGCGTGGATCGTCGCCTTGTCGAGGCGGCAGACCGTCTGCACCAGGTGGCCGCAGTTGCACTGACCGAAGTGCCCCCACTGGTACACGGCGCCGGCGGCCAGCCGATCGGCCGTCGTGCGCAGCGCCGAGACGAGCTCGATCGATGCACGTGCCATGGTCGTCAGCGTACCGGCTGTGGTCGCCGGCGCCACGACCGTGGCGCGCGCCGCCACGCGAGGGCGCCGCCGAGCGCGTACGGCGGGATCCGGCGCGGCACGACGGGTGCAGTGGGGCGCGGCATGTCCGCATCGTCCCGACAACGCATCCTGATCGTCGCCGCCGTCGGCGCGACCGGCGCCGCGCTCGCGTGGTGCGCGTCGTCGCCGTCGTCGTCGTCCACCCGGGCAAGCGTCGCGCCGGCGCGCGAGGTCGCGCCCCCCTCGGTCCGCGAGGCCGCGGCCTCGTTCACGCCCGCGCTGCGCCGTCCGCTCGACGTCTCGCGCGCCGAGGCGATCGACCGCATGATCCACGCGGGTCGCCCCGCCGCGCTCCGGCTGCGCTGGTCGGAGGTGACGGGCGAGGGCCAGCTCGCCGAGCTCGAGGGGAGCAAGGTCGCGCTCGTCGTCGAGAACGTCCTCGAGACGTCGCTGGACGTCTCGCTCGAGGTGACGATCGACGGCGGCGCCGGCGACGCGCGCATCCATCGGCTCCCGGCGCTCGCGATGCCGGCGCGCGACGTCCAGCACCTCGCCCTCGACCTCGCCGCGTACGGCGTCGACCTCGCCACCATGCGCGTGGCGGGGCACGTGCGCGTCACGGCGCGCGCCGACACCGATGGCGGCGACTCGACCGCCAGCTCGCCGAGCCTCTACTTCCATCGCGCGGCCGGCGGCGCCGGCCCGCTCCTCGTCTACGACGAACGCGCGCTGCACGAGCGCTTCGCCGCCGGGGACATCCACGGCCGCGCGCAGGCGCCCGACGAGCCTGGCGTCGTCACCGCGCGCGTCGTCGCCGTTCGCACCACCACCACCGATCCCGCAACGGCTGAACCTCTCGTCCACGACCCCACAGGAGATCACGATCATGACTAGTCGCCTCTTCCTCCCCCTGGCGCTCGCCACCGCTGCCGTCGCCGTCACCGCGACCGCCGCCGACGCCGCCACGTACACCGTCTGCCCGCGCTTCGAGATCGAGACCGGCGACTCGGCCACCGCCGCTGCCTACCCGCGTGAGGATCACTTCCTCGGCGCGGACGGCGGCCTGGTGGTGCCCGCGTACGGGATCCACATCAACGTCTACAAGAACGGCAGCTCGGTGACCGGCGGCAACGTCGTCACCAGCCCGAGCACCGGATGCCACACCTTCACCACGTCACACGCCGGGCCGTTCACCATGCGCGTCTACGCGCGCGCGACCGACGCCAACGGCAACTCGGTGCGCATCCACAACGCGGGCCCCGGCAGCCTCTCGAGCTATCCCGGCTCGACGTACTCGCTCCTCACCGAGCCGTTCTCCCCGACCGCCGGCTTCAACCACTTCGTCATCGTCGGTGATCAGCACCCGCGCTGGACCATGATGGCCTCGGCCGCCTTCACGCTGCTGCGCGCGAAGGACGGCAACTACAACAAGTCGATCCACATCGCCGAGGACACCACCGAGGACTGCTTCAACTCGTCCTCGTGGAGCGCCGGCGGCAGCAGCTCCAACGGCTTCCTCGACGAGGGGCGCGGGTACGTCCGCATCAAGAGCGGCGGCGCGTGCGATGACGACGCGCGCGACATGAAGTTCCTGATCGCCCACGAGATGGGTCACGTGCTCCTGCGCCTGCGCGCCGGGAACGCCGAGGGCCCGCAGTCCGACGAGTTCCCGTACGGTCAGCTCCAGGGCGCGGTCGCCTCGTGCGTCAACGACCCCAGCTACCACATGAACTCGGTCGAGTGGAACGGCCTCGCGTTCAAGGAAGGCTCTGCCGACTTCATCTCGGCCAGCGTCTTCAACAACCGCGAGGCCACCGGGCGCTTCATCCGCTTCGGCCAGGAGATCGATCTCGAGTTCGCGCCCGACCCGTACGCCGGCGGCCGCCTGGTCAACACCTGTAACGTGGCGAGCACGAACAGCTGGGGTCTCGGCACGCGCGGCGACTGGCTGCGCTTCTGGTGGGACTGGTACACCGACAACTCGTGCACGAGCCCCGCGACCAGGCTCCGCGTCATGGACGTCTTCGCGCGCACGGTGAACGATCACTGGAACGGCACCAACCCCTACGCGGACAACACCGCCTACGGCGCCGTTCGCACGGCGCTCTACGCCAAGAACTACGGCAGCTGCCTCGAGGCGGAGTTCCGTCACGCCGCCTGCTGGAACGGCGTCGACCGCCAGGCCGGCTACATGAACAACGGCTGCTACTGAGCGCGTGCAGGGCCGTTGTCAGCGGGCGTTAACAGCCACGCACGTACGCGTGCTGGCTCACGATCGGAACGGCGCGACTTCGCAACCGCGCCATTTCCAGGCGCTGCGCGGCGCGCGACGTCGCGCAGCGCGCGAGAGGCTTGCGCGAAGCGCATTCGATGCCGTCTCTCGACGACGCCGCCGCGTTCACTCGCACCGACACGCGCGCACGCCGGTCCTTGAGGACATGCGTGCGCGCCTGGTAGTCGCGATCCGATGCGTTCTCTCCCGGCGCTCTTCAGCCTCGTCCTCGTCCTCGTCGTCGCCGCCGCGTGCACCGGCGACATCGTCACCGGCGGTGACGACGGTCCCGGCACGCCGCCCGGCGAGCCGCCGCCCGGTACGTCGCCCGATGATCCGCCGCCGATCGAGCCGCAGGACCCCGTCTTCGAGAACGATCACCCGCGCATCTACCTGCCGCGTCACCGCGACCGGCTGGTCGCCACCCTCGGCCGTCCGGCGGCGGTCCGCTTCCGCAGCATGGTCGACGGCCAGCTCGCGGGCGCCGACTACTACGGCTTCCATGCCTGGTTCGCGGCGCTCGTCGGCGCGCTCACCGGCGAGGAGCGGTACTGCACGTGGGCCGTCACCGAGGTCGACGCGTTCGTCGCGTCGGAGGAGGCGCTGATCGCGTCGGGCTCGCGTCCCACGGTCGCCGCCGACAGCTACCTCGAGGTCGGCGACAAGCTGGGCGACGTGATGCTCACCTACGACTGGTGCTTCGGCGCGACCACCGCCGCGCAGCGCCAGCGCTGGATCGCGTACGGCCAGCAGGCCGTGTGGAACGTCTGGAACCCGAGCGCGGCGACCTGGGGCGGCCGCACCTACGCGTGGAGCGGCTGGTCGATCAACAACCCGGCCAACAACTACTACTACTCGTTCGTGCGCGCGACCATGCTGTTCGGGCTGGCCGCGCGCGACGAGCACCCGGAGGCCGCGGGCTGGCTCGACTTCTTCCGCAGCGAGAAGATGCAGGGCGAGCTCCTGCCGACGTTCGAGGCCGACCTCGTCGGCGGCGGCTCGCGCGAGGGCACCGGCTACGGCGTCGCGATGCAGGGCCTGTGGTCGATCTACGACGTGTGGCACGGCTCGACCGGTGAGGACCTGGCGCGGCAGACCACGCACACGCGCGCGTCGCTGCGCGCGATGATCCACGCCATCGTCCCGACCCGCGATCGCATCGCGCCGATCGGCGACCACTCGCGCGACTCGACCGCGGCGCTGTTCGACTACCACCGCAACTACATCCTCGGGCTCAGCCACCTCTTCCCCGAGGAGCCGTCGGCCGCCGCCGGCAAGTGGCTGGTGAACCACTCGTCGGTGCCGCAGATGAGCCAGCACGCGATGAAGGTCTACGAGTTCCTCTACGACTCGCCCGACCTGGTCGAGACGGCGCCCGACTCGCTCGATCGTCTCCACTACGGTCCGGGAACCGGACAGCTCTTCGCGCGCTCGAGCTGGGCCACCGACGCGACCTGGCTCTCGCTCGTCGCCGGACCGTACAGCGAGTCGCACGCGCACCGCGATCAGGGCTCGTTCATGCTCTACAAGGGCGGATGGCTCGCCCACGACGCGAACGTCGCGTCGGCCTCCGGCATCCGCCAGGAGGAGGAGCTGCACAACCTCGTGCGCATCACCCAGAACGGCGCGACGGTGCGCCAGCGCGAGGGCACCGAATCGGCGGTCACCGCGCTCCACCGCGGCGCCGGCTGGCTCCACGTCGCCGCGGATCTGACGCCGGCCTACCGGGGCAACGCCGCGGTGGACAACGTCGAACGTGAGCTGGTGTTCCTCGAGCCCGACTGTCTGATCGTGTTCGATCGCGTCACCACCGTCGCCGGCACCCAGCAGGTGTGGCAGCTCAACTCGCCGTCGCCGCCGACCGTCAACGGCGACGTCGCGACCATCACCGGCGGCGGCCACCAGCTCGTCGTGCGCCGGCTGGCTCCGGCGGCGCCCGCGGTCTCGGTCTTCGACTGGCGCGGCGACTCCGAGATGAGCGGCGGCTTCCGCCTCGACGTGGCCGCGGCCGGCGGCGCGCAGCAGCACCTGAACGTGCTGTCGCTCGACGGCGCGGTGAGCGCCGCCACGCGCAGCGACGCGGACGGGCGCACCGGCGTGGTCCTCACCTTCGCCGACGGCCGCAGCGCGACCGTGCGCTTCGCGACCAGCGGCGTCGACGGCGCGCACC
>JAIOII010000791.1 GCA_019912685.1 Kofleriaceae bacterium | reverse complement strand
AGGTCTCACGAGGGCCGTCGTGCGGCCAGCGAGCAGGGCCGTCTTCGAAGGGGCGCTGGAGGAACTAGATCCTACCCTCCGAGACTTCGATCGTCGGCGCAACTTCTTCGCAGCCACGATCGGAGGGTGCACCAATGAGCGGGCGTCTGGTCTTTCCGGTCGTTGCGACCCTGTGTCGTGTCGACCCGGCCGCGACCGCGGCGATGCCGGGCTACGATCCGGAGTTCGCCGAGCTGCGGCTCGTCGACACCGATGACGATGGTGTCGCTGACGTCGAGCGCGCGGAGCTGCCGCCGATCGAGCTCCTCTGCCAGGTCGAGCCGAAGGCGCAGGAGCAGCTGACGATGACGCCGGCCGGCGATGTGCCGCGGAGCGATCTCACGCTCGTCTTGCACACGCGGCACCTGGCCGCGCGTGGGGTCTACGACACGAGCACGGGCACACTCCACCTCCGTCCCGGTGATCGGCTGGCGGCGCTGCGATCGACGGCGGGCATCACGATCTGGGTGCCGGGTGAGGGGCGAGGGCTGTACCTGATCGAGGCGAAGCTCGCGGGCTGGGGCCTCGGGCGCACGCCGCGCGCGAACCTCGTGCTGGCGACGTTCGTCGATCGGCCGGCGGCGCGGAGGGGCGGATGACGATCCGGAAGACGGGCGACTGGCGTCGTGCACAGCGCCTCCTCGAGCGTGGCGCGCGCGAACTCGGCAGGAGCGTGGATCGGGCACTCGCCCAGGAGGCGCACGCGCTGCGGACCGCTCTGGTCGAGGGCCTCGACAAGCAGGCGCCGGCCGGGCACGCGCTCACGCCACTCGCGCCGCTGACGATCGCCGCTCGGCAGCTCCGGCGCTTTCGCGGCACCAAGGTGCTGATCCGGACCGCCGAGCTGCGGAACGCGCTCGCGGTGATCCGGCGTGCCAGCCTCGTCTTCGTCGGGATTCCCGGCACAGCGCGCGGGCGCGACGGGCACAGTCTGTCGGCGCGCGCCCTTGCCCACGAGTACGGGGCGGGGCCGACGATCGTCCCGATCACGCCGCGGATGAGGCGTTTCCTTTTCGCCCTCTATCGCAAGGCAGGGCGGGGCACGAGCCGCACGGGCGGCGCCGGCGCAGGCGTCGTCGTCATCCAGATCCCGCCGCGGCCGTTCATGCGGCCGGTACTCGCGGCATTCCAGGTCGGTGCCACGCGTCGCTTCCTCGCGCGGGTGGCCAGCGACCTGATGGGAGGAGTGTAGTCATGGCTGTCCCTGCGGTCGTCTCGATGTCGCCGTCGCGCGGCCTGAGCGTGGGCGGCGAGCTCGTGCGGCTCGTCGTCCGCGATGCCGCGCGCCAGGTCGGCATCTGGCTCGGCGAACGGCCCGTGCTCTTCTCGTCGCGCGAGGAACACAGCGAGAGCTCGATCTTCTGGCTGCGCCTGCCGCCGCTCGTCGTGGGCGAGGCGCTCCTGGTCGTCGAGAACCTCGACGAGCACGGGCGGCCGATCCCGGGCGAGCGCATCGAGTGGCGCGGCTACGAGGCCGAGCGGTCGAGCCTCGTCGCCGAGGGCACCATCGCGACGATCACGCGGGCGCTCCTCCGTCTGCTGCGCGAGCACGTCACTGCGAGCGTCCGCTACAGCGTCGCGGTCGACTTCGATTCCGACGTGGCCGACGGCGCGCGACTCGTGCCGCTCGCCGAGTCGCCGTCGCTCACGCTCGGTGGGCCCACGCTCGAGATCAACCGCTTCTATGCACCCGTCCCGCCCGTGCGCCGCACCGTCGAGACGCTCGCCGGACCGCGGTTGGTCGAGGAGTCGCCGGGCCTGACGGTGGACCTCGTCTACGAGGTCACCGGCTCGTCGCAGCGCGCCGTCGAGCTGCTCAACCTCATGTCGGTCACAGCGCTGTTCCTGGGCCGCACCCGATGGCTCGCGCTGCCGCGCGATCCGGTGCGGCCGGCCGCGGGCGAGCTCCGGTGGGAGCTCGATGTCGACGGCGGCATGCGGGCGGCGCACGCCGGGGCCGACGGGATCCACGTGTTCACGACGCAGATCCGGATCCGGGGCGTGACCCTGGACCACGGGAACGCCACCGGGGTGGTGGCGCCCGCAACCGAGGAGACCCAGCTCGAGCTGAGCCTGGGTGGGAGTGAGGTGGAAGGTGGCTGAGCTCGGAGCATCGAAGGTCATCGTTCGCGAGGAGGACCCGCCGGTCCGGATCGTCACGTCCGCCGCGACCGCGGTCGCCGGGATGGTCGGCGTCGCGGAGCGCGGCCCGATCGGGACGGCGGTCCGGGTCGGAAACTGGGAGGAGTACGCGCGCGCCTTCGGCGGGTTCGTGCCTGGCGCCGACCTTCCCCACGCGGTGCTCGGCTTCTTTCAGAACGGCGGGCGCGTGCTCTACGTCGTGCGCACCGCGCACTACCAGAATCCGGACGACGCCGGCAGCGTCACCGCTGTCTCGGCGAGCGCCGCGCTCGTCGCCGCGGCGGTGCCCCAGCCGGCGATCGCCACGGGCGCTGTCGGGCCGTTCGCGCTGGCGGACGGTGAGCTCCTCAGCATCGCGGTCGACGGCGGTGCGCCGGTCGTCGCGACGTTCACGGGGACGCCTGCACGGCTCGTGACCTCCGCGGGCGGGCCGTTCCTCCTCGCCGACGGGATGACGCTGGAGGTGGCCATCGACGGTAGCGCCCCGATCATGATCACGTTCCGCGCGCAGGACTTCGCCACGATCACGCAGGCCACAGCCGCGGAGGTGGTGGCGGTGCTGAACGCTGCGCTCGTGGGGGCTGCGGCGACGGTCACCGGAGCGAGTGGGGTGGAGCTCGCGACCTTGTCCGCAGGTCGGGCGAGTCAGCTCCAGATCCTGGGTGGGACCGCGTCCGCTGCGCTCCCGTTCGCGAGCGACGTCGCGCACGGGACGGGCTCGGTCGATCGACTCGCCGCCGTGACGATCGCCGAGATCGACGCGCTGCTCGTGGCTGTCGGCGCCGGCGCACGAGCCGAAGTGGGAGCACAAGGCGCGCTCGTGCTGCGCTCGCTGTCGACGGGACCGCAGGCTCGCATGCAAGTGCAGCCCGGCACGGCATCTGCGCTCGGACTCGATGTGCTCGAGCATGCGGGAAGCGCCGGCGTGGGGTCAGCGACGCTCCGCCTGCGCGGACGTGATCCGGGGACCTACGCCAACCGCCTCGCCGCCACGGTGCGTCCGGCCGCCGGCGCCACGTTCGACATCCTGATCACCGAGGGCGCACGGTTGCGCGAGTCGTACCTCGGGCTCTCCATGGAGCCGTCCGCCGCCCGGTACGCGCCCACGATCATCAACAACGCGCGCACCGGCTCGCGCCTCGTGCAGGTCGATGACCTCGCGCTGACCGGACGACCGCCGCCGGTCGATCAGAGCGTCGAGCTGGCGCAGGGCGGCGACGGCCTCGCCGGTCTCGGCGACCTCGACTTCCTCGGCTCGCCGGTCGCGCGGTCGGGCCTGCGCGTGCTCGACGCGGTTGCCGATCTGGCGATTGTAGCGCTGCCGGGACGCAGCTCGGCGGTCGCGCACGAGGGCCTGCTCGCCTACTGCGAGCACGTCCGCCGCGGCCTGGCGTTCGCGGTTCTCGACGTGGGTCCCGGGATGACCGCGGATGACGTCGTCGGCTACGTGACGGGTGTCGGCGGAATCGAGGGCCGGTCGGAGTTCGGGGCGGTCTACTGGCCGCGCGTCCGCGTGACCAACCCGAGCCCGCGGACACTCGGTCCCGCCGACGACCTCATCGTGCCGCCCTCGGGGCACATCGCAGGCGTCTACGCGCGCACGGATGGCGCGCGTCCGGGCGGCGTCTACGAGGCGCCGGCGGGTGTGGACGGCGGCCGCCTGGCCGGCGTGCTCGGCGCCGAGACCGACGAGGTGCTCGACGAGAACGCGCGCGACCTCGTCTTCCCGCACCGCGTGAATCCGATCCGTGGCCGCTACATCGACGGCGCCCGTACCCTCAAGGCGACCGGCAACTTTCCGTCGGTGCCGGAGCGGCGTGGCGCGATCTACATCGCGCGCAGCCTCTCGCTCGGGCTCGATCGGGTCAGGCACCGGAACAACACGCCGGAGCTGCGCGCCGAGGTGCACCGCGCAGTGTTCCAGTTCCTGCTCGCGCAGATGAACCTCGGCGCATTCGCGACGCGCGATCCGCGTACCGCGTTCTTCGTCGACGTGTCGGATGCGCTCAACCCGCCGTCGAGCGTGCTCGACGGCCAGCTCCGGCTGCGTGTCGGACTCGCGACGGCGAAGCCGGCCGAGTTCGTCATCGTGGAGCTGTCACAGGACCTGCGCGCGCTCGATGCCGAGCTCGCCAACGCGGAGGCATGAGATGCCGATCTTCGGAAACCCTCGCTCGTTCTTTCGGAAGCACTCCTTCGTCCTGGAGGTGGAGCACCTCGGTCGCATGGGCTTCGCCAAGGCGTCGGAGCTCTCGGTCGAGGTCGCGAAGATCGAGCACTGGGAGGGCGGGTCCGTGATCCCGACGAAGGTGCCCGGTCGCCTCACGTTCAGCGACCTGACGCTCGAGCGTGGCGCGACGAGCGACCGCGGGCTGTACGACTGGCTGTCCGAGGTCGTGCAGCTCGCGGCGGGCATCGGGTTGAGCGATCCCGCGTACAAGCGGTCGCTCGATCTCGTGCAGCTCGACCGCGACGGGCTCACGGTTCGCCGCTGGTCCATCTACAACGCCTGGCCGACGAAGTTCGTCGCCGGCGACTGGGACAACGCCGCCGACGAGGTGCTCATCGAGTCGGTGACCTTGACCTACGACTACTTCGAGCTTTCGCCGCTCGCGAGCTGAGAGCGAGCGGCGGGGTGCCGTGCGTGCCGGGTGGTCCGGTCGCGCGGAGGAACAACACGACTGTGTGAAGGAGGATGGGGATGCTGGAGTTCGTTGCGACGAATGCGGAGCAGGTGGTGCCGTGGGCGCTGGGGCTGGTGGCGCTCTTGCTGACCAAGTACGTGTGGAGCACGATCGCCCACAAGACTGCGCGGGAGATCTTGCAGCGCGCGTGGAACGAGGTCGCCGACGCGGTGATGGAGACGTGGCAGACGTACACGAGCGAGCTCAAGCGGGCGCGCGCCGATGGTCTCCTCACCGAGGCCGAGAAGCTCGAGGCCAAGCGGCGTGCCGTGGCGACCGCCAAGTCGAACATCGGCGTGAAGGGGCTCAAGCGGCTCGCCAACGTGCTGGGCTTCAGCAGCTTCTTCGGTGAGGCACCGGAGAAGGTGGACGCCTGGATCGAGAGCAAGACGGAGGTGGCGCTCGCGAGCCTGAAGAGCAGCGGCGTGCTCAAGAACGGCGTCGCGCCGGGCGTGATCGCCGTACCGGCGAAGCCGCTCACGCGAAACCCTTCCTAGCCGCTGCGGACCCGGTCGAGCCCACCTCCTTCATTAAGGAGGGGCTCGATCGAGCGGAGGTGCTGGAGCCGGGACGAGGCGTGCTCGATCTCGGTCTCTCGGCCCGCAGCGGCGAGGACGGCGGACACCTGGCGGCGGCGCTCGACGTGCAACGCCGGATCAGCGAGCGACTGTCCGGCTTCGTGACGGCGCGGGCCGGGGTGATGTGGCGTGACGACGAGACGGGACCTTTCGTGACGGCCCTGGGCGGGCTGCGGTGGAGGTGGTGATGCTGGACCGGGTGAAGGAAAGGATGGCGGTGGCGAAGGCGCCGCTCGCGGTGACGAGCGAGCTCCTGGTGACCGAGAATGGCTGGCTCGAGGGACCGGGCGTCATCCGGCTTCCGAGCCCTCGTAGCTTTCGGCTGACGTCTCGCGCCCGCCACGACGAGCCGGGCCCGGTCGGGGTGTGCTGGCACTGGACCGGCGGGGTGTGCCGTCCGGGCTACGCGGGTGTGCTGGCGAAGAAGATCAGCACGTACAAGCCCAAGAAGGATCGGGCGGCGTCGTGGCACCTCGTGATCTCGAAGCAGGGCTGGGTCTACCAGTCGGTGCCGTTCGAGCTCGGGAGCTGGCACTGCGCGGTCGGGACGGTGAAGGACGATCGAGGTCACACGCACCGCGTGAACCGATCGCTCACGGGGATCGAGCTGGAGAACTCGGGCCGCCTCAAGTACCTCGACGGGCGCTGGTACTGCCACCCGTTCTGGAAGCAGGACAAGGCGGGCGCGTTCGTCGAGGGCGATGACTTCAACCGCGTCCCCGATCCGAAGCTCGTCGTCGAGACGGAGCGCATGCAGATCGCGCGCGGCCACGGCTCCTTCGATGGCTTCCCGGATCCGCAGGTGATCGCCGCCGGCTTCGTCCTGCGTGCGCTCGCCGAGCGCTACGGCTTGCCGGCGAACCGCTGCGGGTTCCTGCACGGCGACTTCGACAGGCGGAAGGAGGACGCGGGACCCTTGTGGCGTAATCTCCTCGTCGACGTCTACGAGCGCGCCGGTCTCGACGCGGCGGTGCTCACGACCGGGGGGCACGCGTGAGCACCCTTGTCACGTGTCCATCCGGGCTGGCGGGGCGTGTCCGCGGGCTCCGGGTGAAGGAAGAGCAGATCCTCACCGACCGGCAGCTCGCGAAGAGCGGCGGTCAGATCGACGCGCTCCTCGCGGCGTGCTGGGAGGAGACAACCGACCCGGGTCCGTACGGCCTCGATGGCAAGCCCGACTGGGGCAAGGTGCTCATCGCCGATCGCTTCGTGGCCTTGGTGATGATCCGCATCGCCACCTACGGCCCGACGTACGCGTTCGATCTGCCGTGCGAGCGCTGCGGCGAGCGGATCGAGTGGGAGCTCGAGCTCGACCAGCTCCCGGTGCGCGAGCTGCCGGTCGAGAGCCGCAGCGCGTTCCTCGCAGGGAATCGCTTCCGCGCACGCCTGCCCGAGGCGGGTCGGGACGTGTGGTTCCGGCTGCTCGTCGGAGGTGACGAGCGCAAGCTGCCGCAGCTCCGCCAGGCCAACCGCGACAAGGTGCTCTCGGTCTCGCTCGCCCACCGTGTGCTCGAGATCGAGGGCGTCGCCGAGAAGGACCGGCGTGCCTTCCTCGAGGACCTCGCCCTCGGGGACGTCAGGGCGCTGCTCGATGAGATCGAGCGTGTGGATGGCGGCATCGAGACGTCGATCGACATCCAGTGTCCGTCCTGCCAGGCGGTGCAGGCGGTGGACCTCCCTTTCCAGGGAACGTTCCTCCTGCCGACGGGCAAGAGGTCGGCGGGATCTTCCCGGCGGTAGACGAGGAGGCGTGGCGTGAGGCGGTGTTTGGTCTGGCGTGGCGGACGCACGGCGGCTCGGGGCTCGGCCTCGATCTGCCGAGCGTGCTCGAGCTGCCGATCGCGTTTCGCGACTGGCTCCTCGAGCGTGTGGCGACGCAGCGCCAGCGCGAGGCCCACGCCCTCCGCCGCACGACAACCGGCTGATCGACGAGGAGGCGCACGGTGGCGCTGAACTTCGGGCTCGGCTTCCTGCTCTCGGCTCGGGACCTCGCGTCGGGTGTGTTCGAGCGCGTCGGCACCAAGCTGCGCGGGCTCAGCACCGGTGTCGACAGGTCGTCCGCGCGCATGGACCAGGCGCTCTCGGGCGTCGGCGACTCGCTGGGGAAGATCGCCGCTGGCGTGAGCGGCGCGATCGGCGGCACCGCGTCCTTGCGCGAGGCCGCCTCGTTCGACGACGCCCTCCGCCAGGTGCGCGCGATCTCCGGCGCGACCGCGGACGAGATGCTTCGCCTGGAGGAGGCGGCCTTGGCCGCTGGGGCAGCGACGCAGTTCACGCCGACCGACGCGGCGATCTCGCTGCGCGACCTGACGCAGGCGGGGTTCCTGGCCACCGAGGCGATGGAGATGCTCGTGCCCGTGCTCGACCTGGCGGCCGGGTCCCTGGGAGAGCTCTCGCCGCAGGAGGCGGGTGGCCTGGCGTCCCAGGCACTCAAGGCATTCGGCCTCCAGGCAGCGGACACGAGTCGGGTCGTCGATCAGCTCCTCCAGTCGGTGAACGTGTTCGCGCTGTCCGCCCGTGAGCTGCCGCTCGCGCTGGGCACCGCGAGCCGCGGCGCGCTGAGCGCCAACCAGTCGCTCGAGGAGACGCTCATCACCCTGGGCCTCGTGAAGAACGTGATTCCCGGCGTCGAGCGCGCGTCGACGGCGGTTGCCGTCGCGATGGGCGAGCTGTCGACGCCCAAGGCGCAGCGAGCACTCCGCGGCGTCGGCGTTGCCGTCACGGACAGCGAGGGCCGCTTCCGCGACTTCCTCGACGTCCTGGTCGACCTCGAGCCCGCGCTGAGTCGAATGAGCGAGAAGCGGCGCGGCGCATTCCTGCGCGACGCGTTCGGGACGGAGGCGCTCGGCGGCATCCTCGCCGTCTCGCAGCAGCTACGCACGGGCATCCGCACGGCGAGCGGAGAGATCGTGCGCGGCGCCGACGCGGTTGCCTATCTGCGCGGACAGTTCCAGGCCGCGGACGGCACCGCGGCGCGCTTTCGCGACACCTTGCTCGGCGGCTTCCGCGGCCAGTGGACCCTCTTCGTGGGCGCGGTCAAGACGCTCACGGTGACGCTCGGAAAGCCGTTGCTGGAGGTGGTGACACCAGCCGTCGCGAAGCTCGCCAGCGCTGCGCAAGCGCTCTCCCGCACACTGGTCGAGCTGCCGCCGGCCGTCAGGAAGGGGTTCGCGGTCGCCCTCGGCGCGGTCGTCGGGTTGAGCGCGCTCGCCGGGACGCTGGCGGCTGTGCGAAGCGCGAGCGGCCTTCTCAGGATCGGGCTCGGAGCCCTCGGCGTGCAGCTCGGTGGGTTGAGTGGACTGCTCGGTCCCGCGCTGATCGCCGTCGGTGCGCTCGCGCTCGCGCTCGCCGGACTCAAGGTCGCCTACGAGAAGAACCTCGGCGGCTTTCACGACTTCGTTGTCCGGGCTGGGCAGGTCATCTCGATGACCCTGCGCGGCCTCGGGCAGCTCTTCACCGACGGCGGCTTCTCGGGGCCGCTCCGGGAGGATCTGCGCAAGGCGGAGAACCTCGGCATCCGCCGGTTCCTCGTGACGATCTACATGCTCGCGCACCGCGTGCGCGCGGTCGTCGTCGGCGTCGTGCACGGATTCCGCACCGGTCTCGAGGCCGCGCGCCCGGTCTTCGACGACTTCGCCGGTGCGGTCCGCGAGCTCGCGGGTGCGTTCACGAACCTCGTGCGTGCGCTCTTCGGCGGCGCCGACGACCTGCCGTCGGATTCGTTCCGCGCGTTCGGCCAGTCGGTCGGACAGGCGCTGGCCGGCGTCCTCGCGATCGTGACCAAGCTGGCGACGATGTCTCTCCGGCTGACCAGCGGCATCATCGACGGCTTCGCCGCGATGTGGCAGTACATCGGGCCGGCCGTCCTGACGCTCCGCGACGCGCTCGGTGAGCTCGTCGACACGTTCCTTGGCCTCTTCGGCGCCTCGGACGGCCTGAGCGCGAACACCAGGTCGTCGACCAGCGCGTTCCGCACGCTCGGGCTCGTGGTCGGCAAGATCGTCGGGGGTGCGCTCACCGCCGTCGTGCTCGCCGCTGCCGGCCTGGCCAAGGTGCTCACCGCCGTCATCAAGACGCTCGACGTGGTGACCTCGGCCATTGCGCGCTTCATCCGATCGATCATCGAGGTGGTCGGGACTGTCGTGCGCTTCCTGACGCAGGACGTCCCCAGCGCGTTCCGGTCGCTCGTCAACGGAATCGCGAACGTCTTCGAGCGCGTCTATCGCTTCCTCCTGCAGATCCGCGACGCGGTCATCGACATCGTCAACACGATCGAGCGGGCCATCAACTCGATTGGCGACACGCTCGAGGACGCGTGGCGTGACGTGAAGAACCTGCCTGGGCGTGCGTGGCGTGGCCTCAAGAGCGGCGCCGTCGACCTGGTGAGTCAAGCCGACTCTGGCGACGGCTTGCGTGTGCTGACTCCCGCCGGCGCCCCCGGGACCGTTCCAACTCGGAGCGGTGTGGACCTCGTCGCGACCGAGGGCGCATCGCGCATTGCGGCGTTCGCTCCGCGAGGCGCCGGGAGCAACCAGTTCGATCTGAGCGTCCGACTCGATGTGGACGGCGAGACGCTCGCCCGCGTGACCGAGCGCGTCCGTCGAGACGAGGCGATGCGCGCCTTCGCACCGGGACCGGTCGGATGAGCCTCTCGTTCCTCGGTCAACGTGGTCCTCGCACGACGCTCGTCAACGTCGTCACCGGCGAGCGGCTCACCGCGAACGCTCACCCGCCATCGTTCGGGTGGTCGGTCTCCGTGGCCTGGCCGAGGCACGAGGTGCCGGGTCGCGCGTCGGTGCCGCTCCAGTACGGGCTCACGCAGAACGGACAGGTCTCGGCGTTCGAGCTCTGGTTCGATCGCCGGCTGGCCGAGAGCGAGGGCGGTACGCACGATCTGGTCGCGGCGCAGCGCTTCCTCCAGAAGCTCACCGCGCCCGCGGCGCCGCGGAACGCTCCGCCGCCGGTGCTGATCGTGTGGCCGGGCCTCCTCACGTTCGAGGCGGTCGTCACGTCAGCGAGCTACGAGCACCGCGACATCGCGATGGATGGTCAACCACTTCTCCTCGTCGCCACGCTGGCGCTCGAGGGGGTGTCGACACGCGGGGCACGCCGATGAGCCAGGGACCGGTCTCGCGATGGAGCGATGCGGCTCCCTACACGGACGCGTTCGGCCGCGTCGTCCTCGGAGAGCGCGAGCCAATGGCGTTTCGAGATCGGCCGGACAACCGCATCCACACCGTGCTGCCCGGCGACACGCTCGCGGCGCTGGCCGGCGAGTACTTCGCGCCGCTCCCCCGTGCGTGCGGCTACTGGTGGGCGATCGCCGAGTATCAGCCGGAGCCGATCGTCGATCCGACGAAGCCGCTCGCGGTCGGGCGCGTGCTCGTCGTGCCGAGCCTCGAGGCGCTCGCAGCATTCCTCCAGGGAGCCGCATGATTCCCGCGCCGAGCGTTCGCATCGTGACGACGGCCGCTCCCGCGCTGGGCCTGCGCTCGCCGATCGATCTCTCGAACCGCGTCCTGCGCTTCACGTACGAAGATCGCGACGACGCGGTCGACAAGGTCACCGTGCAGCTCGCGAACCCCGACCTCGTGCTGCTCGATCGACACGATGTGCTCGGCGGCGCCGTCTGGCAGGCCTCCTGGGGTCTCGGCGGCGCGATGACGCGACCGCGCGCGATGACCGTCCGCACGGTGCGCGGCGTCGAGGTCCTGACGATCGAGGGGCACGCTCAGCATGTCGCCATGGATCAGGTCGTCCGCTCGCGGACGTTCCACGGGCTGACGCGGTCGCAGGTGATGCAGCAGGTCGCTGCCGAGCACGGCTTCCAGGGGCCATTCGCGCAGATCGTGGAGACGGAGGAGCCGTTCGAGACGATCCACCAGGTCGCGGAGACTGACGCTCGCTTCCTGCGCCGGCTGGCGCGGCTGGAGAACTTCACCTTCTCGCTCGATGAGGATCGACTGGTCATCGGCCCTGCCTCCTCGCTCTCCGAGCCGGTGCGCGTGTTCCACTGGGGACCAGGCCGGAACGACGGCGACGTGAAGGCGCTGAACGTCGAATCGAACCTCGCCCTGGTGGTGGGCGAGGTCGTGATGCGCGGTCGCGACCCGAAGGAGAAGAAGACGGTCACCGCCACGGCGACGCGGACACCCGACGAGCAGCGCGGCTTCGAGCGCTGGTTCGATCGCGTGAGCGGCGAGACCGGGCGTACGCGGGTCGAAGAGCGCACGGCACGGGCGGGGACCGCGACGCTGACGCAGCCCACGACGGTCACGTCGCCGGCTGGCATCCAGCGCAAGGCGAACGCGCAGCTCCGGCGCCTCGACGCGGACGCCGTGAAGGTGACGCTGCAGGTGCTGGGCGACGCCACCCTGCGGACGCGCCAGGTCGTCGAGCTTCGAGGCGCGAGCCGGCGTCTCTCCGGGCGCTACCTGGTGCGCGCGGCGAAGCACCAGATCAGCGCCGAGGGCTACGTCGTCGATCTGACCGCCCGGCGGATCGTCGGTGGTGAGGGAGCAACGGTGCAGCCGGCGGGCGCAACGCCTCTCGCGAACAGCACGGCTGCGCAGACACCTCCCGCGGCGCGTCCATCGACGCCCGTGGATCTGATCGACCCGGAGACCGGTCGCACGCAGGAGACAACGCGATGAGAGGAGTCATGGGAGTGGAGGAGAGCGCCCGATACGGGATGTACGTCGGCGTCGTCGTGGACCGCGAGGATCCAGACGGCCTGGGCCGTGTCCGCGTCATGGTGCCCGGCCTGCTCGAGCCGTCCAGCGGCTGGGCGTGGCCGCTGGGCACCGTCGGTGGCGGGGGCAAGGACCGCGGGTTCTTCGCCGTCCCCGAGCTCGACGCCGAGGTCGGGATCTTCTTCCACCAGGGCGACGTCGACCAGCCGTTCTACGTGCCAGCGCACTGGGGCGCGCCCGGCGGCGAGAGCGAGGTCCCGGCGGAGGCGGGCGGCTCGCCGGACGTGCGCGTGATGGCGACCGCGTCGTTCCGGATCGTGATCGACGAGCGTCCCGGTCGCCGACACCTCGCCGTCATCGATCGGGTGACCGGGGATGGGCTCGAGATCGACGCGGAGACTCATCGCGTCACGCTGCGGGCGACGAGCGGCCTGCACATCGAGTCGACGGGACCGCTGTCGATCGAGTCGCTCGCGCTCACCCTCAACGGGCGCAGCGTTCGTCCCGGGATCGATCCGATCTGAGCCATGGCGTGCGAGCACCTTCCTCCACCGCCACTGCCGTTCCGGCTGGTCCTCCCGGGCGCGGGCGAGCTCGTCGCGTTCGACCTGGGCGCCGTCGCACAGCCTGCGCTGGCCCCGCTCATGCCGTTCTTCCGGCTGCTCGACGCGGTCATGAAGGCGGTCGATGTCCTCCGCGCGATCCCGGACGCGCTGTCGGTGCCTCCGGACCCGACGCAGATCGTGGCGCGCCTTCCCGCGCTCCTCGAGGCCGCCGCCGCGCTGACGCCGCTCGCGCCTCCGGCGTCAGTGCCGGTGACCGTCGTCTCGCTGATCGACGCGGTGATCGAGGAGCTGAGGCGGACGCGCGGTCGCGTCGAGGCTCTCGACGCGCAGGCGCGGCGCATCGAGCGCGCGAAGGAGCGCGCACGGACGCTCGCCGATCTGCGGCTCGCAGAGCTCTCCGGCTGTGCCGAGGACGACCTGGTCACCGCGACCGAGCACGTCCTCGCGCCGCTCGAGGCGCTGCGCGCGGTCCTGTCGATCCTCGGCATCGTCCTCGGGCTCGCGGGTGGACCGCCGCTGCCGCCATGGGTGGTCACGAGCCCGCGTGACCGCGCCGCCCTGGTGCAGGACCTCCTGGCGTTCGAGCAAGCGCTGGCAGACGTGCGTGGACGGATCCCGCTGCCATGAAGACGTCGCTGTCGCTTCCGTTCCAGGTCGAGCGCGACGTTGTCGTTGCGACCGGCCCCGCCCTCGAGCGCGCCAAGGTGCAGCACGTGCTCCTCACGGAGCCCGGCGAGCTGCCCTGGCGGACGGCCTTTGGCACGCCGCTCGAGGCGTGCCGTCATCGGCCGCTCGATGCCGTCGAGGCCGAGCTCGTCCGCGTGCGCTGCGAGGACGCGCTCGCGACCTGGCTCCCCGGCGTGGTCGCCGACGTCGACGCGTTCGACGCCGGCGAGACGGCGATCGGTCTGCGGGTCTCGCTGGGTGGCCGATCGGTGGAGGTGACGCGGTGATCCCGCGGCCGGCGCAGTACACCGACTTGGACTTCGATCGGCTGCGTGTTCGCTTGCTCGAGCTCGCGCGCGCACAGATCCCCGGGTGGGATCCGGACGCCGCCTCGCTGGGGACGACGCTTCTCGAGCTGATGGCCTACGTGGGCGATGTGATCCTGTTTCGCCAGGATCAGCTCGCCCGCGAGACCCGCATCGTCACGGCGACCCAGCGCCGCGCCCTCGCCGCAGCGGCGGTGCTGGTCGGCGAGCGTCTCTTCGGCTCGGCCGCGGCGACGGTCGAGCTCGAGCTGAGCCTGCCCCGACCCGCGACGGCCGACGTGACCATTCCCGCCGGCACGATCGTCCGCACCGACGACGCGCCTCGCCCGGCGCGTTTCCAGCTCCTCGCGCCCGTGCTGCTGCGCGCCGGTCAGGATCCGCCGCTGGTGATCGCCCAGGGCGAGCATAGCCAGACCCACAGCGTCGCGATCGAGACCGCCGGCACGCCCGGACTCATCGTCGGGCTCGAGCAGTCACCGTTCGTCGACGGCTCGCTCGTCGCCGCGACGTCGCAGGGCACGTTCACACCGGTCGAGTCGTTCCTTGCCACCAGCGCGACCGATCGACACGTGGTGGTCGACGTCGGCGACGACGGAAGAGCGAGACTCCGATTCGGAGACGGCCTCCAGGGTGTGCCGCCGACGGGCCGCCTGAGCCTCACGTACAAGAGCGGCGGTGGCGCGAGTGGCAACGTCCGGGCAGGCACGCTGCGCGTCGTCGAGTCCACGGTGCTTGACGCTGTCGGCCGGCCGGTCTCATTGCGCGTGATCAACCGGCAGCCGGCAGCCGGCGGGATCGATCGAGAGACCATCGCGCACGCGCGACGGCGAATCCCTGAGGCCGTTCGAGCCCCTGGCAGGACGGTGGCGCGCGAGGACTTCGAGATCCACGCCCGCCAGGTCGCCGGGGTGGCGCGCGCCCTCATGCTGACTCGCAACGAGGATCCGACGATCGAGGAGAACGCGGGCATCCTCTACATCGTTCCGAACGGCGGGGGACCACCGAGCCAGACGCTCCGCAACGAGGTCTTGCACCAGGTCACCGTCGTCCACCCGTCCACCCTCACGTTTCAGGCCCGGGTGCAGGCGCCGGTGTACTCGGTCGTCGATGTGACTGCGCAGGTCTACCTCACCGCCGGAATCAACCCGAGCGCGGTCGCGGAGCTCCTGCGCGCGCGCCTGGCCTCGTTCTTCGCCATCTCGCTGCCCGACGGCTCGCCCAATCCGCAGATCGACTTCGGCTTCTACTTGCCGGACCACGAGGCGAACCCGATCGGTGAGCTCGCGTGGTCGCAGGTCGCGAACGTCGTCATCGACACGCCGGGGATCCGGAAGCTGGCCGAGCCTCCCCATGGCGTCCTCCTGAACGGCCACGGCGGCGACGTGCGTCTTGCCACGCGCGAGTTCCCGGTGCTCGGGAACGTGACGATCGTCCGCGCGGACACGGGAGAGATCCTGTGATGACGGCGTCGCGGGTGTTCGAGGTGTGGCAGATGTTGCCGGCGCACCTCCGCCGGTCCGACACGAGCGGCGACCTGCGCGCCTTCATTCGTTGCCTCCAGGCCGCGATCGATCTGCTTCTCGCCGAGCAAGATCGGTGGCTTGACATCATCGATCTGCGATGGGCGCCGGAGGCGTACCTCGATCTGTTGCTCGCCGACCTGGGCAACCCGTTCCCCTTCGCGCTTGACGCAATCAGCAAGCGCCGGCTGGCGTCGGCGCTCGTGGCCATGTACCGCCTCAAGGGGACCGCACAGGGCATCGAACAGGTCCTCCGCTTCTTCGCCCGGCTCGAGGTGCGCGTCGTCCCTCACCTGGCTGTCGGTGCGCGCCTCGGGCGCGCGCGCCTCGGGCGCGATTTCCGGCTGGGCTCGGGAGAGCGCTACCACCGCTACGCCTTCGACGTGGTGATGGACCGGATCCTGACAGATGACGAGCGTCGCCAGGTGCGCTGGCTCGTGGAGTACATGAAGCCGGCACACACGCACCTGCGATCGATCGTCGAGCCGCAGCCCATACCACCGCCCGTGGCATGGCAGCTCGGCCGCGGACACCTGGGACGGAACACGGCGCTCCATGGCGTGTGAGGAGGAGGCGTTGGTGGCGGAGGAGGAGATGGTGACGATGGGGCGGCTCACGCTGGTCAAGGCGCGGATCCTGGGCAGCGATGTCGAGCACGCACCGGCGAGTCATGCGCCCGGCGAGGACGGCTTCGTCGGCACGGGCGCCATCGAGCCGCCGTATGATCCGCGCACGCTGGCCGAGCTCTTCGAGCACGCGAGCGCGCTGCGCCCGAACGTCGACGCGTACGCGACGAACATCGATGGCTTCGGCCACCGCCTCGAGCCGGTGATCGACTTCGCCAGCGAGGATGCCGCCCGCAAGGTGAAGGACGCGCTCCTGATCGAACGCGCCTACCGGGGAGACGAGACAGATCCGAGCGATGACGAGGTCAGCGCATCCCTCGCCACCCTCTCGCGTGCGGCCCGAGCCGAGCGTGCGCGCCTCGATGCGTTCTTCGAGGCCTGCTGCTACGACGTGAGCTTCATCGGCCTGCGCCGCCGCACGCGGCAAGATCTGGAGGTCACGGGCAACGCGTACTGGGAGGTGCTGCGCAATGGCGCCGGGCAGATCGCTCGCTTCGTCTTCGTGCCGTCCTACTCGGTCCGCCTCTTGCCCCGCGACGAGATGCCGGTGCAGGTGCGAGAACGCGTGCGCACATCGGCGATCGGCCTCGAAGACGCGACCTCGCCGCGCCGGCTCCGGCGCTACGTCCAGGTCGAGGGCGGGCCAGCCGTGTACTTCAAGCAGCTCGGCGATCCGCGCGTCGTCTCGCGAAAGACTGGCCGGGTGTTCGCGACGCGCGACGAGCTGCTCGCGGCCGATCCGACCGACGACGTCGCCAACGAGATGTTGCACTTCATCGTGCCGGCGCCGGCCTCGCCGTATGGCGTTCCCCGCTGGATCGGCGCGCTCCTCTCCGTGCTCGGAAGTCGCGAGATGGAGGAGGTGAACCTCTCGTACTTCTCGAACAAGAGCGTCCCGCCGCTCGCCATCCTCGTCTCGGGCGGGCGTCTCGCGGACTCCTCCGTGCCTCGCATCGAACGTTTTGTCGACGAGCAGCTCAAGGGGAAGGAGAACTTTCACAAGCTCCTCATCCTCGAGGCGGAGACCGGCCCGGGTACGGGTGAGAACCGGGCGAAGATCGAGCTCAGGCCGCTCACGGACGCTCAGCAGAAGGACGGCCTCTTCCAGCTCTACGACGAGCGGAACATCGACAAGGTCGGGGCCACGTTTCGGCTGCCGCGGATCCTCCGTGGGGATGGCCGCGAATCGAACCGAGCCACCGCCGACGCCGCGCTTCGCTTCGCCGAAGAGCAGGTCTTCCAGCCCGAGCGCGACGAGTTCGACCACGGGATGACTCAGCTCCTCCTGAACGAGCTCGGGATCCGCTTCTGGAAGTTCCGCTCGCAGGCGCCGATCGCGCGCGATCCGGAGCGCATGACGGAGATGGTCGAGCGTCTCGTGCGTGTCGGCGTGCTCACGCCCGAGGAGGGCCGTCATCTCGCAGGTGACATCTTCAACCGCGAGTTCCGGGTGATCGGCGACGACTGGACCAAGCGACCCATCACCCTCACGTTGGCCGGCGTTCAGAACGGTGTCCAGGACCTGCGCGGGCCGGTGGCGGGCGACCTGGGTACCGAGGCCAAGCGGTTGCTCGCGCTGCGCAACGAGCTCGCGGCTGAGGAAGAGAAGCTCGCAAAGCGGCGGCTCGATCTGGCGCGACGATACCTGGAGGAGGGAACGGAGGTCGGCAATGACAATCCCCGGTGACATCCTCGACGGGCGCGGAGCAGCCGACGAGCTCCTGGCCTACGTGCTCGGTGCTCCTCTCGCCAAGGTGCTCGACCTCTCGACGCCCGCGGGCTTCGATCGCGCCGTGACCGCGCTCGCGGCGCGGCTGCGCGCAGTCGCCGCCGGCGACGAGCGGCGCGCCGTGCGCGAGGCGATCGCTGTGCTCGACGTCGACTGGCCACGCACGACGGCTGCGGAGCGGCGACAGCTCGTGGCCGAGGCCATGCGCCGCGCCGGCCATCACATTCGCGCGGTGCCGTCGAGGCTTGATGCCCCGCTCGGCGACGCCGCCATGGAGGTCGTGAGCGCCACGCGCACGGTCTCCCGTCGCCACCATCGCCTGGCAATCGGCATCGAGATGAACGCGCTCGATCGGCGGATCGTGCGGCACGTGACCCGCTCGCAGGCGCTGTTCGTGACGGACGCCTACGGACGTCGGCTCGAAGAGCTCGGTGTGCGTGCCAAGGAGATCGTGGCGGCAGGTCTCGAGGCGGGACATACGCGGACCGAGATCGCCGAGGCGCTCGCCGCCGCAGCCGAGGGTGCGCTCACCGGTCGCTCGCGCTTCTACTGGGAGGTCGTCGCTGGGGCGTTCGTCGGGCGCGCGCGCTCGTTCGCGCAGGTCTCGTCGTACGCGGAGGCCGGCGTCGAGCGCTATCGCGTCCAGGCCGTCCTCGACGAGGCGACCACGCTGGTGTGCCGATTCCTTCACGGCAAGGTGTTCACCGTGCGGGCCTCGCTCGCCGGCTTCGATCGCGTGGAACGGCTGTCCGATCCGGATGACGTGAAGCGCGCGTCACCGTGGGTGCGCCAGAAGGGCGGTGTGCTCTTCGTCGAGCACGCGACCGGGCGTCGCGAGCTCGCCGGCGTCGTGCGGTCGGGCAGCGGCGTGCGCGATGACGTCGGCGAGTTCCATTCGCGCATCGACGACGCGGCGCTCGAGGGGCTCGGTATCGGGCCGCCGCCGTACCACGGACTCTGCCGCAGCACGTCCGTGCCAATTCTCTAGAGGAGGTCCCAGTGGACAGGGTGAGGTTCTACTTCGACGAGCTCGTTACCGATGGCGAGATGAACCTGGCGTTCGACCAGGTGGAGGAGGCCGATCGACGCCTCGCGTCCGACCTCGGCGTGTTCGGGATCATCAACGGGGCCGTCGCGGTGCCTCACCAGCCGGTCGCGGACCTCTCGATCGACGTGACGGCGCCGGGACGTGCGTACGATCGGCACGGCCGGCGGCTCTTCGTCGGAGGGCCAACGACCGTCGACATCTCGATCGACGCGAGTGGCGCGCCGACCGAGGTCACGGCCGCCGGAAACGAGCGCTGGGTCAGCGTGTTCTTGCGCTTCGCGCGCGTCGAGTACGACCCGCGCACCGATGGCAACTCGCAGGTCATCCACTTCCGTCGTGACGAGGCGGCTGACGTGGTCGTGGTCCAGGGGCCCGAGGGACCGCTAGGTTCCGCACCTCGTCCGCCGATCGATGTGGACCTGGTGCTGGTGTGCGACGTTCGTCGGCGGCCCGGACAGACAGCCATCGTCGCCGGGGACATCGACACCAGCCGGCGCCAGTCGTTCGTGCTGTCTGCCGCCGACGCGATCGGCGCGCAGCCGGGCGCGTGGCAGACCGTGCATCCGGCTGGCCCGACGGTTCAAGCGGCCCTCGACGCCGTCGATGACGTCCTGACCGGCCACGTCGCCGGCGCGACACACCGCCATCGCGCAGACCATGTCGACATCGCGCCGCCGGCGTTCCTCACGCAGCAGAACGTCCAGGGCGTCGTCACCGAGCTGGTCGCTGCGCTCGCGTCCTCGACGGCGGGAGCTGCAGGCGCGTCGCGCATCGGCGCCGACGGTGTCCCGGCCGCGCCGGCCGGGCTTGCGGCGGGAACCGTCGACAGCCAGCTCCAGCAGCTCCTCGGCCAACACAACGCGCACCTGACCGCGCCGACTGCCGCGCACGAAGCCACCGCGATCCGAGCGACGCCGCACGCATACATCGCGGCGGGCTCCGTGCAGGCGCAGCTCGAGGAGATCGTCTCCGACCTCGCGATCGCGGCGGCCGGGCAGGCGGGAGCTCGTCGTGTCGGCGTCGAGCCCATTGCCGGCACGCCCCTGCCGATCCCGACGGGCAACGTGCAGGGCTCCCTCGGGCTCCTGCTGGCCGGCTTGAACGCGCACCTCACCCAGGTAACGAGCGCGCATGCGGCGCGAGCCGTCCAGGTGGCCGACGACAACGGCCGCTTCGCCGCGGAGAACGCCGAGACCGTGCTCGACGAGATCATGCGCGGCTTCGAGGCCGACCACGTGCGCCCGCGGGACAGCGTCGGCCAGGCCGGCTGGCACCGCACGATCCGTCAGCCGCAGCTGTCAGGCGATGCGTACGTTCCGCTCTGGGAGAGCCGCGGCGCGGGCCTCAACTCTGTCTTCCGGGTGTATGCCACGGGCCTTGGCGTGATCTTCACGGTCAACGCGCAGCGCACGACCAACGAGTGGAACAAGGACGCCGCGTCGCTCGAGTCGGTGGCGATGGTGCTCGAGCGCGGCACGTTCCAGGTCTGGTACCACAGCGGGGCCACGCCGTTCGTGTCGTGGCCGAAGGTGTGGCGGCTCGGGCTCGGCGGCTCAAGCTCGGCGAGCTGGGAGGTGATGGGGCAGATCAGCGACTCGGGGCGTGCGAGCTGCGAGGGCACGAACACGGCGACCACGGGGCGCAACGTGTCGATGGGCAACTCGGTGAACCTGCGCAGCCGCTTCCTGGGCCCGCCGTCGTCGATCACGCTCCTGACGATCGGAGGGAGTAACTTCCAGGGAAACCCGCTGATCGATCACATCGACCGGGATGGGTTCACGATCCGGTCGACGCAGTTCGTGGCAGCCGGCCAGCATTCACGCTGGGTGGGCCGCTACACGGCCGTCGCCTAGAGACGGCGAGGGGAAGGAGGGGAAGGGGATGATCGAATCGATCGAAGGCGATCGCATCGGAGTTCGGTGCGTCGAGTGTCGGGAGTCCCGCGCGGTCGAGCTGCGCGGCATCGAGGTGCGAACGTTGAACAGCGCGACCGCCGTCGTGGCGCTTCCGACGTGCGCGTGCGGTGCCGTCGAGTTCCTGGTTCGGGCGATGAGGCCCGAGCCCGAGGAGCCAGGTGGAACAACGCATCGGCACCAGCTCCTGGTGGATCACCTGCACGCGACGCTGGCCCGGCAGGGACGGGTCACGCCAGACAGCAAGGACGCCGAGAAGGTGTGCCCCGAGGTCGCCAGGGACGTGCTCGCGCGCTGGTTTCCCGATGGCTTTTCGCTTTGGCCCGGAGATGCACGGTGACTCCGTCGCCGCGCGGTGCCCGGCGACGAAGGAAGCTCGAATCTGCCGAGGAGGAAGCAGTCTGCATCCTCGCTGCTGGCGTCGTCCGAGTGCATGCCGACGTCTTGCGGTTGACGGCGAAGAGAGCGTCTGTCGGCTCACCGCCCCGTGCGGAAGGAGCCTGATGATGACGCAGACGTTGTCTCCCACCCAGCTCGCCGACGTGACCCGCAAGATCGGTGAGCTCTCCACGCTTCGAGTGCGCGAGCTCCGCGAGCGCCTTGCACAGATATTGGGGCGACCGGTGCGGACCTCGAACCGCGCCTACTTGATCCGCAAGCTCTCGTGGCACCTCCGCGATCAGGCCGAGGGCCACCACGTGCCACGCACGCTGCAGGAGCTGCTTGACGCCGGGCCCGCGCTGCTGCCGGCGCGGTGGCGCGAGCGTCTCTCGCGCGCCACGACACCGGCGGCGGACGCTGTGACCGGCGCGGTGAACCCCGACCGCGATGCGCGCCTGCCGCTTCCAGGTACCGAGCTGGTGCGCGAGTTCCGTGGTCGCACCTATCGCGTCGTCGTCCACGAGGCAGACTTCGAGTACGACGGCCGCCGCTGGACGAGCCTCTCGGCGATCGCCCGCCACATCACGGGGTCCCCCTGGAACGGGATGGTCTTCTTCGGGCTCGCCCGACGGAGTTCGCGATGAGCCGGGCGCCTCGTGTCGCGGCGGCTGTCGCGTCGTCGCCGGCGGCTAAGCGCTGCGCGATCTACACCCGCAAGTCGACCGCGGTCGGATCGGACGTGAGCCTCTCGTCACTCGACGCGCAGCGCGACGTCTGCGCCGCGTACGTCGGCACCAAGCGCGGCGAGGGGTGGCGCGCGCTCTCTGAGCGCTACGACGACGGCGGCTACACCGGCGCCAATCTCGAACGGCCCGCCTTCCGGCGCCTGATGGCGGACATCGTCGCGGGGAAGATTGACGTGGTGGTCGTCTACAAGGTCGACCGCCTCTCGCGCTCGCTCCTCGACTTCGCAACCGTCATCCGCCTCTTCGAGCAGCATGGGGTTGCATTCGTTTCGGTGACCCAAAGCTTCTCGACAGCCGACGCCATCGGCCGGCTCGTCCTGAACCTCCTGATGAGCTTCGCCGAGTTCGAGCGGGAGATGATCGCGGAGCGCACGCGCGACAAGATCGCGGCGTCGCGACGCCGAGGAAAGTGGACCGGCGGCGTGGCGCCGTTCGGATACCAGACCGTCGACCGCAAGCTGCTGCCCGACCCGGCGACGGCCCCGATCGCCGTGCGTGCGTTCGAGACTTACCTCGAGGGCAGATCGATCATGGCCGTGCTCCGGCTGCTCGACGAACTGGCGCCGCGCACCACCCGCAAGGGAGCGCCGCGCCCGTGGGCGCGCAATGACGTGCGCCGCATGCTCGACAACCCGATCTACGCTGGGCTCATCCGGATCCCAGGAGAAGGCGTTGTGCGGGGAGAACATCCAGCCCTGATCGATCGGGCGACGTTCGATCTCGTGACAGGACGGAGCCGGGAACGCCGGCCATCACCGAAGGGCGCCGACGCCTACTTCTTGCGCGGGCTCGTCACGTGCGCGACGTGCCACGCCTCGCTCACCCCCGCGACGACACGCAGGAACCGGAACCGCTTCCGCTACTACCGGTGCGCTCGTCGAGACCGCCATGGCGCGCATGCTTGCGCGCTCTCACCGGTCCGCGCCGAGGATCTCGAACGGCTGGTCCTGGAGCAGCTCCAGTGCCTCGTAAAGAAGCGCGCCGTCGGAGCGTCGGTGACGGATGAGGTGGGGCGACAGCTTGCGGCGACCCGAGCGGCGCTTGGCGTCGAGCGGGCGAGTCTCCCTGAGCAGTTCGCTGAGCACACGCGGCAGGCTGAGGAGATCGCCCGCACGATGACGACGGCCGATGACAGGGCAGCGGGCGAACTCGCACTCACCGAGTCGCTCGCCGCAGCGGCCGCTGTCGAGCGCCGGCTGCTCGATGTCGACGCGGAGCTGCGCGAGCTCGAGCGGGCCCAGCGCGACCTGGCGTGGATCGGCGAGACCCTCGCCAACTTCGAGCTCGTGTGGGCCGCGCTGACGGTCGCCGAACGTGCGCGCCTGGTCGAGCTCCTGCTGGAACGCATCGAGGTCAAGCCGGACCGCAGCGTCGACCTGACGTGGCGCTCCTTCGCTTCGCGAAAGCAATGAGTTCGCACACCACGACGCTCTCGCTCCCCGCGCGACCCGCCGTCCAAAGGCGGCCGCCGGACCCCGGCGTGCCCGCGGCGTACGAGATCGTGCAGCTGCTGGCGCTCGCGCACACAATCGAGCGCGCCACCGAGGACGGGACGGCGACACGCACGCAGGTCGCACGCGCGCTCGGACTCACGAAGGCGCGGCTGACGCAGATCTGCAAGCTCGCTTTCCTCGCGCCTGACATCCAAGCGGAGGTGATCGAGCGGGCGCCCCACTCGCGTCTCACGGAACGTGCGCTCCGGCGCGTCGTCACTGAGTTGGATTGGGGACAGCAGCGGCTGGCGTGGAGCAAGATCCGGGAGCGGACGCGCACGCCCACGCTGCCGAGCACCAGGATTCGGCGAGCTTAGAACTTCACCACGACCGTCAGCGTGTAGTCCTGCTGCTCTTTGACGACTCGGTCGTACTCGGCCGACAGCTTCACGAACGCGGGGATCCTGAGTCGGCCGACGACGTTGAGGTTGCTCTTCGCCTCGCTGGAAAGGCTCAGAACCAGCTTGCGCGTCTTGAGTTGGTTCGCCCCTTCACGTCGCATCTCGATGAGCGTGCGCATGTTCGCGTCCGCCCAGAGACCCGTGCTTCGCAGCAGTCGTTCCGCCGCGACGACGTCGGCGCGGCCGCCCTCGAACTCGTCGCGCAGGTTCATCTGCGCCCGGAATTTCTCGAGGTCCTCGGCCCCCACCGTGCCTTGTGCTCCGGCGCCCATACGTTCGCCTTTCACCTCCAACGTGCTCTTGCCGGAGCGGGTGCGAAGTTCGATCTGCTCGACCACGACCTCCTTCGCGCCCAGGTGCATACACAAGGTCGAGAAGTACATGTGTTTCGCGAGGGCGAACCGCTGTGGCGCGAGCGCTGCCTCTTCGTAGGTGTCCGCGTCGTAGGGACTCAGTACGAGCACGTTACCCGGGCGAGCCAGTCCCGCGTCGACGATGTTCCGCAGCGCAGTAGGCGCGTCGTCGTGGGCACGCACCGGGAACTGCAGGACGTGGGCCTCCTCATCGAGCAATGCCTGGGCAGCCCCCGGCTCGTAGGCGCATTTCTCGATGTCGTGTTCCTGGAGGACGAGGATGGCCTTGCGGCAGCTCGGATCAACGGGAAAGGAACCTGTGGCCATGGCTTGGAACTCTCGAGCGGCGTGGTCACCGAGTTGGACTGGGACCGCAGTTGCGCGGACGGGGGCCGTTGCCCCATGAACGCGCGACTTGTGCTTGGCTACCAGCCCCCTTGCGCCAGCCAGTAGACGATGGCCAAGAGCACGAGCCCCATCGCCCCGATCCCGACCGTGCGTACGAGCTTCGTTGTCGAGGACTTTTTTTTTAGCGCCTCGAACGAGGCGCGCGCGAGGTCGAAGTGCTCAGTCTGCAACGTCCGACCTATCCGCTTGGCAAAGTCATCGAGCGCCACCGCCACGGACGCGCCAAGCGCGTCACCCACCGTGGCGTCGTAGTCGCCATAGCAAACGATCGGCGCGGTTCTTCCGGCTCGGTCGCGCTGTGCTGATGGAACCTCGACGACGAAGTGTCGGTCGTCGGCCGTGAGCAGAACGCCGCCGTTCTCGTAGACGCGCGCGCCGTTCTTGATGACCGCCGAGACCAACGAGACCGCCTCTTGCCGCCGGACGGAGTCGTCAGGCGAAAGCTCGTCACCTCGCACGTCGAAGTGGTCCGGTGAAGCGTTGTCGAGCGCCTGAGCCCAGAGGATGAACTTCTCCGTCACGAGATCACCTGCGTGAACACCTGGTAGACGAGCGCCTCGGTGTCCTGGATCGTCTTCATGCTCCCCAAGACGACCTTCGCCTGCTGCGCGCCACCTGCTCGAGCGACAAGCTCGGAAACGATCGGAAGCCGACGAAACTTGTCGACGTAGTCGCCGATTTTGTCGGCCGATGTGCTCTGAAACTCGGCATCGAAGTCGCAGTGTGTGCCGATAATGAAGAACCGCGGCCGGGGGGCGCGGCCTTCGAGCCAGCCGCCGATGTGTCGGAGATCATCACGAACGCGAGCCTCGACGTCCTGGTCACCTGCGATGAGGCGATCGGCACGCAGGAGGTAGAACACGAGGTCGGCTTGGTCGTGCAGTTCCTTCCACTCCGCGTAGGCAGCCTTGTCGCCCGACACATCAAGTGTGTCCTTCACCTTCAGATCGAGATCGCTGAGCTGGAAGCGGCGCGCCGAGGCCTTCTCGGGAGCCACGGTTTGCTTGTACTCGGCCGGTATCGAGCCGGTGGTCAGGAACTTCACCAGGTGGGTCTTCCCGACGCCTCGGGCGCCGAGTACCGCGAGGCGCTTGCCCTTGAGCGCCACGACGATGTCGTCCCACTTCGCAATCGTGGTCCCCACCAGGAGGGAAGCGACTCCGATTCCAATCCAGACGAGCACAGGCAGGGCCATCAGGCGTCTCCGATCCCAGTGTACCGCTGCGACCAGCCCGTCTGCACGCAGCTTCCACGAAACTCGGGTTCAGTCGCGTACAACCTTCCCCTTGTAGAGATCCCATTCGAGCCCCGCGACGTCGAACTCGAACTGCCGGGTCCCGGCGGTGAACGTGGGGATCTCCATGACGAGGGACTTGGCGGTCTTCAATCGAGCGACGAAGCCGCTCACGTTACGAATGAACAGCGCGGGATGGAGCGGTGAATCCGACGCGACGGCACGGAAGGTCTCGACTTTGTGCTCGTCGAAGCGAACGGCGACGGTGCAACCGTCGAACATCGCGCACGAGACCTGGCCCTTGCTGAGACTTACGACCACGTCGTTGCCGAACTTCGGCCCCTTGCGAAGGAGGATGCGGAGCTCGACTTGGCCATAGGGGCCACCGATATCGACCGAGTTCGTGCTGATGGTGGCCGCGAAGTCCGACGTCACCCCGCGCATCTTGTCCGTTTCGGATTGATACTGCCAGCTGCTGGCCGGAACGGCGGGAGCATCGATGACCGGCGTCGCCGGCACGGGTGGCGGTGATGGCGGTGCGCTTGGCACCTCTTCGCTGTCGACGCGAGCGGTGGCGACGACGCACTTGTGATCGCGTTCGATCGTGCCTTCGCCGCACTCGAGCGATTTGCCCTTCGAGCACGCGACCGTGATGGCGGCGGCGGAGAACAGGACGACGAATGCGTAGACGTTCTGCATGGACGGTCCACCGTGGCGCATGTCGAAGGAGCAGCTTACGGTGTACGGCTGACGCATCCTTGTGCTTCGCCTCTGGGTCCGTGGCGCTCGCTGTCGACATGGTAGATACCCTGAGATTTCAGGTGCTTCGAGCGACAGCTTTCGCGCTGAACCGACGGTGTTAACCACCGGGTCAACATGACGCCGCGTGCTCTCCGGAACGAGCAGTCACATAGGGGCCGCTTGGGGAGCCAAAGCGCTCGAAAATTCGAACCTCCGCTGGGGAGGTTAGCGCCCGCGAAAAGTTCCATCGTTACCTCGGCGTCCGTGCCGCGGAACACGATGCGCTTGATGAGGAGCTTGAGCAGCTCCTCCCTCTCGGCCGCGTTGGCCACGGCCAACAGAGCGTCGAAGTCGCCGAGCAGGCGGCGCAGCCGGTCCGCATCGATCGGGTCGCCGCTCATGCGATCGATCTCGGCTCGGATCCGGGTGAGGTCGTGCTCGAGCAGTCGGAGGTTGCGCTCCTCCAGCGTGAGCTTGGCGCGGATGGACGCGAAGCCGGCGCCGCCCTCCGCGATGGCATCGACAAGCCGCGCCACCTTCGTGCGCGTCTCGTTGATGCGGGCGAGCAGCGCGGCTTGCTCGCTGCGCAGCGGCTCGGTCCGCTGATCGTTGGCGGCGTTCGCGGCGGCGATGGCGTCGTCGAGTAGCGCGCCTTCGGCGCCGAGCCTGGCGATCTGGTCCTTCGTCCACTGCTCGATCTGGTCGGCGTTGACCTCCTTGACCGGGCACTCGTGCCAGCCGCGCTGAAAGGTCGTCGTGCACCGGTAGCGGCCGATCTTGCGACCGTTCTTCTTGGCGACGTAGTGCAGGGTCATGCGCGTGTCGCATGCGCCGCACACCATGAGCCCGGCCAGCGGAAACGGGCGCTCGATCTTGGTCATCAGCCGCGTCCGGGTCGGCTTGGCCGCCTGGACGCGGTCCCACAACTCCTGCGTGATGATCGCCTCGTGGATGCCCGGACGAGTGTTGCCGTCCGGCGTGCGGACCTGACCCACGTAGATGGGGTTGCGCAGGATCGCCTCGATGGACGAGCTGCTCCACGGTCGGCCCTGACGGTCGGTGATGCCGAGCGCGCGAAGTCGCCTGCGGATCGACATCGACGATGGGTGCTCGAGGAACAGCTCGAACATCCGGCGTGCGACGTCGGCCTCGTGCGCGACGACGAGCAGCCTGCCGGCCTCGGACGTGTAGCCGTACGGGCGCCGGCCTCCGTTCCACTCGCCCTTGTCGGCTCGGAGCTGGCGCTTGAGCTTCACCTTCGCGGCGATAACCTGGCTGTAGAACTGGTTCATCACCGCGAGCTGACCTTCGAGTAGCTGGCCCTCGGGGGTTGCGGTGAACTCCTGGGTGGCGCTGGCGAACCGAATGCCGGACTCGCGCTCGATGCGCTTGAGCATCGCGTGGATGTCGAGCGATCGACACCATCTGTCGGCGTTGTAGGCCACGGCCTCGTCGAAGTTGTGCGCCATGGCGTCGCGGATCAGCGCCTGCAACCCAGGGCGCTCGTCGAACTTCGTGCCGCTCTCCGTGTCCTCGTACACGCGGAAGACTTCGCCACCCTTGCTGGCCACCCATCCGATCAGGAAGTCTCGCTGCGACGCGATCGAATGGTAGGTGCGGCCTTCGAGCTGCTGCTCCGTCGAGACGCGCACGTAGAGCGCGAAGCGCTTGACCTCGCGCGCAACCGGCTTGGTTTGTGACCTACTCATCGCGAGCATCCTCCGGCCGTCGCAACTCGCCGCGCCGCTTGGCTGCGGTGAGCTTCACCATCTCGCGGTGCCACCGCGGCACAACCTCTCCACGGCGCATGCGCTCGTAGGTCGCGAGCCACCCCCACGTGCCGGCGCGGCGCGCCAGCATGGCGAGCAGCTCGGCAAGTCGCGCCTCGCGCGTCGGCACGGCCGCGATCGATCGCGGCGTTGCCGCGAGGGCATCACGGCGTGCGCTACGCGGCACGATCGGCTCCTGGCCTGGGCGTCGCCCAGGTCGGCTCTGCCGGCGTGCTCCTGCGTGGCGAGGACGCACGCGTCGACACGACAGTCGGCGATGTGGGTCGCGCGGCCAGTGCTGCCGGCGCACCACCCAGGCGACCACGGGGGGCTGTTTGCACCGCGCGGTTCGTTGGCCAGTGGGGGAGGGGCGAGGTCACGCTCCGCCTCCTGCCGCCGGTTCTTCCGCGTGGTGCCACACGTGGAACACGAGTCGAAGTGTTCGCCGCAGCTGCCCTGTCGGCGCCCAGAACCCGTGGCCCACGTACTTGGCGAACCCCATCCGGCGAAGCCGCCCCAACTCGCGGGACCAGCCCTCGCCGCGGTTGTGGAACTTGTCACCGACGAGGAACGCGCGGTAGATGGCGACAACCTTCTCGGGGTTCCGCCCAGCCTTCATGAAGGCGAGCAGAATCTCGTCGGAAGCCAGCCATCGCTCGTCGAGCAAAGCACTCTGCGCCGCCATGAGCAGCGGGTATGCGCGCGCGCCGAGCACTTCGAGGTCGTCGGCGAGGTTCTCGATGGCGTCGAGACGCACCGGGCGCCCCAGGATCTCCCGGGTCCGAGCGGCGCGGTACGTGGACTCGTACCGAAGTAGTCGATCGTGCTTCACGTAGAGCTTGTGGCGCTCGTCCTTCGAGAACTGGGCGGTCAACACGCAGCTCCCCGTCATGGCTCGCACCTCTGCATCCGGCAACATCTCGTTCCGACGAACACGAGGGCTCTCGACGGCGATCGGGCCGGGACCAGTCCCAGCTCCGAGGAAGCTGTCCCGCCAATGCGGGAACCAAAGCGTTGGCGCCGCCCGTGCGTGCTTGCAGTGTGCATCCCACGTGAGCTCGACGCTCTTCAGCGACACCCGCACGTGTTGAGCATCGATCGTCAGGCCGAACACCTGGGCGAGTGCTGCGACGCACCAGTGGGACGCGCTCGCGATGACGCGCATGAGCTCCGCGATTGCCTCGGCATGCAGGTCGACGCCAGGAGCCACCTGGGTCGGGTCGATGAAGTTGTCATCGAGCACGCCGGAGAATCGAGCGTCCCTGGGATATGCGTCGCGCCCGACGAGACGAGCCCGCAATCGGCGCATGACGTTGACCTCGACGGTGCAGCTCACCGATCCGTTGCCGCCCTCGAAGTGGCCCAGCGCGACGACGACCGTGTGGCCATCGCCAACGATGCGTGCGCGAGGCGCACCGTCACCGCGAATGACGCAACCCCCAGCGGCAAGCCGGCGCATTGCCTCTGGCCGAGGGACCAGGCACGAACCGGATGCCTTCAACACGGGGCCACCCGGCTGGCAGGTGACGACGACGTGGTCGAGGCCGAACGTGTCTGCACCGTCATCTGCGAAGACAGCGACATGGCTGACGACCGGCGTTGTCTTCACCTGCCACCGTCCAGCGATCCCTGCCGTGTTCTCCTTGGTACTCGACGTCACGTTGCGTGTTCCCTTCACTGAACGCAGTCGCTGTCTTCCCTTCCGGTTGAGAGACCCCGACCGTAGGGAGGGACTTCCTACGTCGGTAGGTACTCGGCCGGCTCGGCCGATCGAAAAACGCCCCCATCGGCGACAACCTGCGGTCATCGCCATCATCCCCATGGCCACGACGGCGAACCCCATGACGACGCTCGTCGAGATCCACGCGTTGGGTTCGAGAATCCCTAGATTCATCCCCATGCTCCTGCGGCCCGCGCCACCGCTTCGGCGCTTCTCTCCAGCGTCGAGTGGAGATACCGGGCGGTGGTGGCGATGCTCGCGTGCCCGAGGATGGCGCGCACGGTTTCAAGGTCCGCGCCCCCGCGTAGGAGCGAGGTCGCGCACGTGTGCCGGAGGGAGTGCGGCGTGACCCGCTTGCCGATCGCGGCACGGCGAACCGCTCGAGCAACGACGCCATCGAGTGCCTTGGCGGTGAGCGGTCCCTTCGGGTACGGCCCGCGCTCGCCCAGCGTGCGGAACGCTGGCAGGTCGGCGCTTGGCGTCGCGGTCCGGTACTCGGCGCGCCAGTACCGGCGAACCTCCGCGACCGTCTCGGCGGTGAGCGGCACGGTCCGAAGGATGCGGCGCTCCGACCGCTTCTTGAGGCTGGCGAAGTGCAGGCAGTCGCGCCCCTGAATCGTCTTGAGGTCGCCGACCACCAGCGCGCACAGCTCGCCCTCACGCAGGCCGGCCTCGACCATCAACCGCAGGATGGCGCCATCGCGGCGCCCCTGCTGCGTGCGTCGGTCGGTGGTCGCCAGCAGCCGGCGAACTTCGTCAGCTTCGAGCCACTCGGTGGGGCGTTCGTTCATCGTGAGCTCCCGTCGACAGAGTCGCCAATAAAGTTGGCGTTCTCTTTCGTCTACGGGGTCCCCATCCAAGTCGTCTACTGCGATCTCCGAACCGCCAGATATCGTGGCGCTCGACACGGACATGACCGCGGCACCGGCGATGTCGACGGTGAAGACGATGGTCAGAACGGCGATGGTCGCGACGCGCATCGGTGTGCCCGGTGAGCAGCCATTACCGGTCTCGCGTGACGTTGTCGATGGGAAGAATCGGACCGTCGTCCTCTCGCACCATCAGTTGCCAATAAAGCTGGCGGTGGCGCTCGTTGACACTTGATGACAACGGTCCGCGACTGCGTGTGGGAGGGGCTCGCTGGGTGCTGGGCATGTGTCGCCCATCGCTTCGCGCCGACGTACGGCAGCAACGTGCGCCCGAGAGTGATCGGTTCGCCAACAGCGCTGGGAACCTCATCGCCTGCCTCCGAGAGCGCACACCACTGGAGCGACCTCGAAGTCACCCCCGGCGAGACTGATCGTGGTGCTTTCTGGGAGGGTCCTTCGCCGATCGCGACCCGCTGCGATCAGTCCTGCACCTTGATCCTCGAACCCGCCCCGAGCCCGGATCCTCCGACCTCGTTACCGTTGGCGTCGACCAACTTGATCCGGCTCGTGTCCGGGGTGGTCGGCGTGTTGATGTCGGCCCACATCTTCCAGAGATTCTGCGCGGCCATCAGCCGTTCCTGTCGAATGGCGCGATGCCACGATGGCCCGACGGTGATCAGCAGCTCGTCTGGGTCGCCTTTCAGGCTGACGTTGCTCACGAGGTCGCGCCCGATGCCAGCGCCTTCGAGCTTGGTGACGAAAGCCTGAGCCCTGGTGGTGCTCGTGGCCTGGGCGATCTCTGCGAGGTGTTGTTCCCGGGCTGCTTCAGTGGGTGCTGTGCCCGCGAGGTACTTGTCCAGGACCGCGCCGATCTCGGGCGCGATGAGGTTCACGGCCTTCTCGGCCGCGCTGCGGTCGGTGGATCGCTCGTAGTCCACCGTGACCAGCACGTGCCACCCGGCGGTGTTCCAGGTGATCGAGATGGTCTTGTCGCTCTTATCCTCCGCGAGGAGCGCGTCGCTCTCGCCAACCTTGATGGGCTTCCGCTGTTCGTCGGGCGGGTCTGGCTTCACGTCCGACTTGTTCACGGTCACGTGGGCCACGAGATGCTTGTTTTCGCCGATGTAGCTGGCGGTTGCGCCCACAGCGATCTTGGGTGGGAGCGGGTTGGCGACCGCGAGCGCGAACCCGTCCAGCTTGGGCGGGATGAGCAGCAGCGGTTCCCGCTCGATCAGCGCTCGCCCAGACGGGACCTGCGTGACGGGAGCTGGCGGTGATGTCAGTGAAGCCGGCGTCGCGCGTGGCGGCTCGCTGCTCACGGCGCCGGTCGGTTGCGTCGCGATGGCATCGCGGCGGTTGCGTGCGCTTCCGCCAACGAGCATGGCGACGAACCAGGCTCCGGCGACTGCGCTGACCCCGAGCTTCGCCTTGTGAGTCCACGGCAGGCGCATCCACATCAGCGCGATCCCAGCCGGCGGGAACAAGACCAAGAGCCCGACGATGATCGCCGGGCTGTGGTGCCAGGGCTTCTGCTGCATGTCGACCAACCCTCTTGGCCGACCGTACCCGAGGCGCCCAACCTCGGACTAGTCCTATTCACACTCGTCCGACGCTGGGGCCACCTCGCGTGGCTTGCCCAGGGCCGCTCCCAAGACGAAAGCGCGATGGCGGTCCGAGGCGCGCGAGAGCCCCGAGGCGCTGCGCACCTTCGTCAAGGTGGGCAAGGCAATCCGCGCCGCGCGCAAGGCGAAGCAACTCACGCTAGAGGAGCTGGCCGAGCGGGCTCACCTGAGCCCCCAGCACTTGCTCGACATCGAGCATGGCCGGACGAACGTGACCCTCGCGTCCCTCGCCGGGATCGCCCGCGGCCTCGGAGTGCAGCTTCGGGATCTTGTGTGAGCGCCGCGGACGTCGCGACTACGCCACCTTTGCGGCGGTGGCCGGCTGTGCCATCTCGTTGACCGCGTGCTCGATCAACTTGATGAAGATGCGGTTGTCGATGTGCTCGGGGAACCAGTCAGCGTACGAACCGTTGGCCAGTCGGATCTCTATGTCCTGTAGCTCGCTTGCCAGGACCCAGAGGTTGTGTGTCGCGCGCGCGGCGAATCCGTCAATCCCTCCGGACTCCAAACCCTTCGTTCCATTTCGGAGACACGCTGGGCATCCGCAGTGTTTCAGGCCGCGCTTCTCAACGAGCGAGAGGGCTCGTCCCCGCCAGCTTCCGAACGCTGCCACAATGCGATCGCCTGTGCCCCGGAGCTGTATGATTCCCCGCGCTGCCCGGTTCCGCCAGCCCGACGAGTCGACAGAGTCCAGGCCGAGTACGGCGGCGATGTGCAGCGTTGCGGTGCCTCCGATGCCGAACCCGTGGATGCGTACGTCCGGGAGGCGTCTGCGCACACGCAGAATATCGTCGACAACCTGTGTCCGCCCGTCGGCTCCTTTGCCTCTGAGCAAGAACGGAACCATGGCACCCAGGCCAAGGTGAGTAACTTCGGTCTTCCTGCTGAGCCGTTCGATCGAGTCCAGGAACTTGGGTAGACACATGCCGGCGTGAACCACCGGGATGTAGCCCTTGGGGGCATACCTCCAGTTGTACGCTGTTGTCTTCTTGAACAGCCGTTCCTGCTCCTTTCGTGGCATCCGAGGGTGCGGGATGTACTCGGCGGGAATCGGGAACCAGTCGGGCGAGCTCATCTCGACGAAACTGCGGTACGCGCTCGCGTCCAACGCGTCGCCGCGCATCAGCGTATGGAAGGCGCCGTTGTCGAGAAAGACCTCCACGCCCTCGGGGATGCGGAGGTAGCTCCGCAGACCCTTCTCGCGCACGGCCTTGATGCGCGATTGGTAGCCGAGGAAGTCCGCGAACGAGATCATTAGCCCACCGATCTGAGGGAGGTGGTGGGCGTCCTCCGGATCCCAGAAGCGCGGAACGGGGTTGCGCAGATTCACGCCAGCGATCAGGCGCACGTCGTCCCGCTTTCCAACCAATCCAACATCAAACGCACGCGCCGGCCAGGGGGGCCGTCCGCGTGTTCGACGTTCTTTGCCAAGCCCCATGCGGATGGCAGGCATTCGCGATAGTCACGGCTGAGCAGGGTCAGAACGCGGAGCGGCCGTAGCCGAGCTGACAACCTTGTCAGCTTTCGTTGGGCGGCGGCGATTAGACGGTAGTCGCGCGAGGGATCGAGCCGACGGTCGTATGTCCGCACGAGATCGTTCGGCGACAGGAGGCCGTACTTGGCCGAGACGATGACGATCGTGACGTCCGGCGGGAGTCGGCCTCGAGCCACGAGCTTCCGGAGGGACTGATATGCGGGTCCGTCATAGAGCTCAATGGCCGGAACGGGAACCCGCGCGCGTCTCTTGCGTGCGGAGCAAGGAAGTACGAGGAGCCTGGCTGCCCTGACCGCGTTCACGAAGCCGAATATCGTATCGCACGAACAAGAAAGCCGGGACGGCTGGGTGAAGAATTCGATCGGGCCCTCGAAGCCGAAGCAAGAACTGTGTCATCGAAGGGACGCCTCCGATCCCTTGGCGAGCGAAACACCCTTGCGGCGTTTGGATGGCGTGCGCACTGTGGCTCGCTCATACCCGGGGTGGCACGGAGGAGCCGAACATGCCGATCGACAGGAATGGGCCGATTTTCACGCTGTACGCAGCCGTCCAGGAGCCGGCGCTAAGCCAGGACACCACCGATTGCGCCGCCCGCACGGTCGAACAGCTGCTCGAGGTCGCAACGGACGAGAACAAGCCGGGCATGTTGCTCGGCAAGATCCAAAGTGGAAAGACGCGCACGTTCTTAGGCGCGGTTGCGCTCGGGCTGGATGCGGGGTTCGGAACGGCAATCGTGTTCACGAAGGGGACCCGTGCCCTTGCGCGTCAGACGCTCGCGCGTATCCGCAAGGATTTCCGACGCGCGATCGAGCAGGAGCACGTACTTGCGTTCGACATCAGGGCCATGCCCGACAACCTCACGGATTGGGAGTTGGACAAGAAGTTGATCATCGTCTGCAAGAAGGAGGACGACAACCTCGCGGCCCTATCGGACAACCTGTTGCAGGTCTACCCGCAGCTCGCCCAACGCAAGACGCTCATCATCGATGACGAAGCAGACTTCGCTGGCTCTCCACCAGGTTTAGTGGGTTGATCCGGGCCGCAGCGTGATCGGCACGAGGTCGATGCCGGAGCAGCAGAGCTTGAGGAGGGCGATGAGCGCGGAGGCGCTGTGCAGGCCGTAGCTGCGGCGCGTGATCGTACGG
>JAIOII010000790.1 GCA_019912685.1 Kofleriaceae bacterium | reverse complement strand
GCTACGGCGGTGGCGGCGGTGGCTACGGCGGCGGGGGCGGCGGCGGCGACTGGGACGGCGGCGGTGGCCGCGGTGGTCGTCGCGGTCGCGGCTGATCCGCGCTCTCCGTGGACGGATCCGAGGCGACGAGGAAACTCGTCGCCTCGACGCATTTTCGGACGTGGTGACGCTATGGTTTCGGTCGCGATGGGGGCGCTGCTCGAAATCCGCGACCTGGTCACGGAGTTCCGGACCGAGCGCGGCGTCGTGCGCGCCGTCGACGGCGTCTCCTTCGAGATCCCGCGGAAGCAGACGCTCGGGGTCGTCGGCGAGAGCGGCTGCGGCAAGTCGGTCACCGCGCTCTCCGTGATGCGGCTCATCGCGAGCCCGCCTGGCCACATCGCCGGCGGCGCGATCCGCTACGACGGCAAGGACCTGCTCGAGCTGCCCGAGCCGGCCATGCGCGAGATCCGCGGCAACCGCATCGCCATGATCTTCCAGGAGCCGATGACCTCGCTCAACCCGGTGTTCACCGTGGGCGATCAGGTCGCCGAGGCCGTCCGCCTCCACCAGGGCAAGTCGCGCAAGGAGGCGCTCGCCGTCGCCGCCGAGATGTTCCAGCTCGTCGGCATCCCCTCGCCCGACGAGCGCATCCACAACTACCCGCACCAGATGTCGGGCGGCATGCGGCAGCGCGTGATGATCGCGATGGCGCTCGCTTGCAAGCCCGACCTGCTCATCGCCGACGAGCCGACCACGGCGCTCGACGTGACGATCCAGGCGCAGATCCTCGAGCTCCTGCGCAAGCTCCAGGACGAGCTCGGCATGAGCATCCTGCTCATCACGCACGATCTCGGCGTGGTCGCCGAGACCTGCGACGAGGTCGTCGTCATGTACGCCGGCCGCGTCGTCGAGCGCGCCGCCACCGCCGAGCTGTTCGCGCACCCGCACCACCACTACACGGCGGGGCTCCTGCGCTCGGTGCCGAGCTACCACGCCGCCGGCGAGACGCAGCCCGCGGGCGAGAAGCCGCGGCTGCGCGAGATCAAGGGCATGGTGCCGGCGCTGCACGAGCTGCCCGTCGGCTGCAAGTTCGCCGATCGCTGCCCCGCCGCCGACGAGCTCTGCGAGCGCAAGGAGCCCGAGCTCGTGCAGCTCGGCGCGTCGCTGGTCCGCTGTCATCACCCCATCGTGAACGCCGCATGACGATCGCCACCGCCTCCAGGCCCGACGCCGCGGCGACGCTCCTCGAGCTCCGCGGCGTGAGCAAGCACTTCGCGGCCAAGGTCGCCTGGCCGCGCGAGCCGGGACGCCGCCTCCCGCTGCCCACGCGCCTGTGGCGATCGCTCACGCGGATGCACGCGGCGGTGCGCGCCGTCGAGGACGTCTCGCTCGAGATCTACGCCGGCGAGACCCTCGGCCTCGTCGGCGAGAGCGGCTGCGGCAAGTCGACGCTCGGCCGCACCGTCCTGCGCCTCCTCGATCCGACCGCGGGCACGATCCGCTTCGACGGCCAGGACCTCACGCGCCTGCCGCAGGCGCAGCTCCGCCCGCTGCGGCGGCGGATGCAGATGATCTTCCAGGATCCGTACGCGTCGCTCAACCCGCGCATGACCGTCGGCGCCACCGTCGGCGAGCCGCTCGACATCCACGGCCTCGCCGGTTCGCGCGCCCGGCGCGACGAGCAGGTCGCCGACCTGCTCCAGCGCGTCGGCCTGCGCCCCGACGCCGCGCACCGCTACCCCCACGAGTTCTCCGGCGGTCAGCGCCAGCGCGTCGGCATCGCGCGCGCGCTCGCGGTCAGCCCCGAGTTCATCGTCTGCGACGAGCCGATCAGCGCGCTCGACGTGTCGATCCAGGCGCAGATCGTCAACCTGCTCCAGGACCTCCAGGCCGAGCGCAACCTCACCTACCTGTTCATCTCGCACGACCTCAAGATCGTGCAGCACATCTGCGATCGCGTCGCCGTCATGTACCTCGGCCGCGTCGTCGAGCTCGCCGAGTCGGCGACGCTCTATCGCGAGCCCAGGCACCCCTACACGCAGGCGCTGCTCTCGGCGGTGCCCGTGCCCGATCCGGCGGCGCGCCGCTCGCGCATCATCCTCCAGGGCGACGTGCCGAGCCCGCTGCGTCCGCCCACCGGCTGCGCGTTCCACCCGCGCTGCCCGGTGAAGGACAAGCCCGAGGCCTGCTTCAAGGACGTCCCGAAGCTGCGCGTCCTGAAGAACGGCAGCCAAGCGGCGTGCCACGTGGCGGAGTGACGATGGGGCTCGCGACGCCCCACGCCGGTGACCTCGAGCTGCGGCCGCTGCCGGCGGTGCTCCTCGATCTGTACGACGCCAAGGCGACCGGCCGCTTCCTGGTGCGGCGCGAGCGCGTGGTGAAGACGGTGGATCTCGTCGACGGCGACCTCATCGCGGCGCCGTCGCACGACGAGACGCTCGGCCACTTCCTGGTCGCCGCCGGCGTGATCAACCAGGCCCAGCACCGCGACGCGGTCAACACGGCGACCGCACGCCGGATCTCGATCGGGGTCGCGCTCATCGAGCTCGGCCTGCTCACGCCCGACGGCCTCGCCGCGCAGCTCGCGGCGCAGACGCGCTATCGCCTGCTGTCGCCGCTGCGCTGGGCCGACGGCGCGTGGCGCTTCGAGGCGCGCGAGGTGCACCCCGACCCGATCCGCCTGCCCCTGCCCGACACGGTGCTCGCGGGCCTGCGCGACACCTCGAACGAGGGCGCGTCGCCGAGCCAGATCCTCGCCGACGTCTTCCTCGAGCTCACGGCGCGCGGCGAGAAGCTCCTGGCGCTCTTCCGCACCACGTTCCAGGCGCGCCTGCCGCACCGCCTGCCCGACGGCATCACGGCGCGCGGGCTGATCGATCAGGGCCTCACGTCGGCGCTCCTGGACGCGATGATCCTCACCGACGCCGTCGTGCCGGCGCTGCCCAAGGTCGGCCCGGCGCTGGCGCTCAAGGCCGCCGCCGACACCGGCGAGCGCTCGCCGCTCTACACCGAGCTCTTCGGCGGCGCGAGCTCGATGTCGCCGTTGCCGCAGGCGCCGGGCGCCGCCCCCGTGGACCTCGGCGAGGGCGCCGAGGACTTCGACGTCGACGAGCTCCTCGACGACGACGCCACGCGCACGGCGCGCGCCGCGCTCGTCGCCGAAGCCTACCGCCTGCGCGACCTCGACCACTACACCGTGCTCATGGTCGAGCGCGACGCGAGCGACCTCGACATCGCGGCCGCGCTGTCGGAGCGGCAGAGCCAGTTCTCGCGCGACTACTACGCGCGCTTCCCGCTCGGCCGCGACGTCGCGCTCGTCGACGAGATCCACGCCGCGTACGAGGCGGCGCGCGACGTGCTGCTCGACGACGAGCGCCGGCGGGCGTACGACCGCGAGCTCGCCGGCGGCGACCTCACCGGCAAGGACGCCGAGGCCGAGCGCCTGCTCCAGGCCGGGCGCGACCTCCTCCAGCGCGGCGACGCCGACACGGCGGCCGAGAAGCTCGAGGAGGCGCTCTCGCTGCGCGGCGACGACGCCGAGACCCTCGCCGCGCTCGGCTGGGCGATCTGGCACCGCGAGGAGAAGACGCCGGAGGCCGCCGACGCCGCCCGCCAGTACCTGGCGCGCGCCCTGCGCCGGAAGCCGCAGCTGGCGACGGCGAACGAGTACCTCGGCATGATCGAGCTGGCGCTCGGCGCCGACGAGCCCGCCGCGCTCGATCACCTCGAGCGGGCCGCGCGCGCGGCCCCCGGTCACTCGGTCGTCCTCGACGCGGTGGCGTCGCTCCACCTGCGCCACGGGCGCTACCGCGCGCTCGAGCGCTTCTACCGCCGGCTCCTGCGCGGCGGCGTCGGCTCGCCGCACGATCAGGCGGCGGTGTGGCAGCGGCTCGGCGTCGTCCTCTCCGATCACCTCGACGATCCC
>JAIOII010000789.1 GCA_019912685.1 Kofleriaceae bacterium | reverse complement strand
CGCGCGGGCTTTATGCCACACCCGTCAGACAGCGGCGTTGCGGGGGAGGGTCCTCGTGTTACAACCGCGGGGCTTCGGGAGGACCCTAGAGAAATGAACCAGCTCGCTCGGAAGATCGTTCTGCCGCTCGCCCTCGCGACGGCGCTGTTCGCCTGTGACAAGGGCAAGAGTGGTGGCGGCGGAGGCGGCGGTGGCACCGGCGCCGCCGGCGCGTCGGCGATCGCGCCGGCCCAGGGCGGGCTCACGCGCGCCCTCGCGGCGATGCCCAAGGAGACCGACGTCGTCGTGGGCATCGACTTCCAGTCGATGCGCAAGAGCGCGCTCTTCAAGAAGTACGAGCCGATGATCATGGAGAAGGCCGGCAAGGGCCTCGCCGAGTTCAAGGCCAAGTGCGGCTTCGACCCGATGGAGAAGCTCTCCGGCATGATCATGGGCGTGCAGCCGGCGATGGGCGGCGGCCTCAAGGCCGGCACCTTCTTCGTGCGTGGCTTCGAGAAGGGCCCCGCGATCGAGTGCATCAAGAAGGCGGCGGCGGAGAAGGCGGCCGAGGGCGACACCGCGAACATCGACGGCAACTACATCGAGCTGCTCGAGAACGGCACGCCCAAGTTCCGGGCGCTCTTCGTCGACGACACCACCGCGCTCTTCGTCATGACCGGCGACGAGCAGTTCGCCGACAAGGCGACGCTCGAGGCGGCGGCCGCGGCCAAGGACGGCGAGGGCCTCACCAGCTCGGCGGCGTTCGTGAAGCTGCTCGACGAGGTGAAGACCGGCTCGTCGCTGTTCTTCGTGATGAACGGCAACGCCGGGTTCATCCCGCCGGGGCTGCCCTTCAAGATGAAGGCGATCTTCGGCTGGGTGAACGTCGACGCCGGGCTCGGCGGCGAGTCGCGCATCCGCATGGAGGACAAGGACGCCGCCGCGGCGATGGTCGGCTTCTACAAGATGGGCACCGAGGAGCTGAAGAAGACGCCGGCCGGCAAGTTCCTCGACAGCGTGAAGGTCTCGTCGAAGGACGCCGACGTGGTGGCGACCTTCAAGTTCGATCAGAAGCAGATCGATGAAATGGTCGAGATGGCCAAGTCGTCTCCCTTCTGATCGACTTGTCGTCCCTGCGCGCGTCCACAGCCTGCTTGACGGCCGCGGCGTTCGTCGCTGCGGGCCTGGTCGCGGGCGGGTGCAAGAAGAAGCAGGGTGAGGCGGGGGGCTCGGCGCCGGTCGCGGCGCTCGGCGCCATCCCCGCGGATGCCACGGTCGTCGTCGGCATCGACGTCCGCCAGCTCGCGCAGGCGGAGATCGTCGCGCGGGCCGTCGATCAGATGCTCCTGCGCGACCCCGAGCTCGCGACGCGCCTCGGCCGCCTGGCCAAGGACTGCGGCGTCGACGTGACGCAGCAGGTCGAGAAGGTGCACCTCGCGCTCGGACCGCGCTCGTCGAAGGGCGGCGCGCCGCCATCCTTGCTCGTCGCGACCGGGAAGCTCGCCGAGCCCGCGCTGACCGCCTGCCTGCAGGCGGGCACGGGCGCCGGCGGCGGCCAGCTCACGGTGCGCGACATGGGCGGGCGCACGCTCTACAAGCTGACCGAGGGCGCGCGGGTCCTCCACTTCGCGTTCGGCCAGGCCGACACGGTCGTCATCGGCGCCGACGAGGCATGGGTGCTCGCGGCCGTGGGCGGCAGCGCCAAGGTCGACTCGAGCCCGGCGCTCGGGCCGCTCTTCGAGAAGGTGGATCGCGAGGCGGCGGTGTGGGCCGTCGCCACCATGGACGCCGAGCTGGGCGCGGCCTTGACCCGCATCACGAAAGGCAAGGTGGGCGCGGCGCCCCAGGCGCTCCACGGCGCGCTGCGCACCAGGAGCGGCCTGGCGGGCGACATCTCGTTCGTGATGGCGAGCGAGGCCGACGCCGACGCGCTGGTCGGGTTCGCCCGCGGCGAGCTCGAGATCCTGGCGATGGCGGCCCAGGCGATGGGGATCGGCCGCCTGGTCGCGAAGGTGCGCGTGGAGCGCAAGGGCGCAGAAGCACAGTTCCGAGTGGCCCTCACCGACGAGGAGGTCCACCAGTTGTTGTCGGCGGTTGACAGGGGGCAGGGCAGCGGTCAGGATGCGCACCCCGCAGACGCGGGACCACCTCCTGATGCCGGCCCGAGCGGCGACGCGAACGCTGGAGACTGAACATGGCTACGAAGAAGGCGGCTGCGGCCGCGAGCAAGAAGAAGCCGGCGGCCAAGCCCGCCAAGTCGACGAAGAAGGCCGCGGCGCCCAAGGGCGAGAAGCCCGCCAAGAGCGAGCCCAAGGCCAAGCCCGTCGCGCGCGGCCCGCTGGCCCGCATGAAGGCGCTCTACGGCACCAAGGACAAGCTCGTCGACACGCTCGCCGGCTCGCTCGCGACCGACGGTCAGGACGAGGGCGCGCTCAAGGATCGCCTGCTCAAGGCGTCGAACGCGCAGCTGCTCAAGCTCGCCGGCGTCGTCGAGCAGGTGAAGAAGACCTACGGCAGCCGCGACAAGCTCGTCGACGCGCTGGCCAAGGCGCTCAACCGCGCCAAGGACCAGCCGTACGTCGCCAAGCTCGCGTCGTTCTCGCTGCCCCGCCTGTTCGACATGGCGCGCGCCGCCGAGCGCCGCGTCAAGGCGTCGAAGTAGGCGCGCACGCCGCGCCCGCGCTACCCTTGGCGGGTGCGCGCAGTCCTCGTGGCCATCGCTGCGACCGCGGCGGTGGCTTGCGTCGTTTCGGCGGCGGCGCAACCGCCCGACGACGACGACGATGACGACGTCGACGTCGTGGTGCTGCTCGCCCGCGACGCGCCGCTGGCCGTGCGCTGGATCGAGAGCCCCTCGATCACGGCGCAGCTCGGGCCGGTGATCCTCGGCGGGCTCGACCGCGCGCGGGATCCGTCGGTCGTGGTGCCGTCGCTCTACGGCGACGCGCCGCCGGACTTCCCGTCGCCGGCCTGGCCGCTCGCGCTCGACGGCGTGCGCGGCGCGGGGCCGTTCGGCGCCGGCGACGACTGTCCGTGCACGACCGAGCTCGGCGAGCTCCCGGAGGGGCGGCGCGTGGCCGCGCTCCACGGCGTGGGCACGTTCGTGGTGCCGCCGGCGGCGGCGGACCTGCGCGTGATCGAGATCCGCGCGCGTTACCAGGACGGCATCGCCCTGTGGCTGAACGGCGTGCCGGTGGCGCGGCGCAACCTGGCGACGAGCGGGCCGCCGCTGCGGCTCGCCGAGCGCCTGCACGGCCCCGAGTGGGAGACCTTCTTCGTGCCGGTGACGCCGGGGCTCCTGCGCGCGGGGGACAACGTGCTCGCGGTCGCCGTGCATCCGTCGGGCGGCAGCCGCGCGCCGTTCCTCGAGCTCGAGGTGCTCGCGCGC
>JAIOII010000788.1 GCA_019912685.1 Kofleriaceae bacterium | reverse complement strand
GACGAGATCGGCGACATGGCCCCGTCGCTGCAGGCCAAGCTCCTGCGCGTCGTGCAGCTCGGCGAGGTGCGCGCCGTCGGCAGCGACGACGGCCAGGCGATCGACGTCCGGCTCGTCTCGGCGACGCACCGCGATCTGGAGGCGCGGGTCGCCGCCGGCGAGTTCCGCGAGGACCTCTACTACCGCCTCGACGTGGTCCCGATCCGGCTGCCGCCGCTGCGCGAGCGCAGCGAGGACATCCCGGCGCTGGTCGCGCACTTCTTCGCGCAGTCCTGCGCGCGCAACCCGCACTCTCCCGCGCGCCGGCTCGCGCCCGAGCTGATCGCGGCGCTCGCCCGCGAGCCGTGGCCCGGCAACGTGCGCGAGCTCGAGAACCACGTCGAGCGCATGGTCGTGATGGCGTCCGGGCCGCGCCTCGGCGTGGAGGCGCTCGATCGCGTGCGCCGCGGCACCGAGCGTCCCGACGATCGCGTGCGCACCCTGCGCGAGGTTCAGGACGACTACATCAACGAGGTGCTCGCGCGCTGCGGCGGCAACAAGACCCGCGCCGCCGAGCTCCTCGGCGTCGACCCGTCGACCCTGCACCGCCGCACCCGCCGCGACTGACCGCGCGCATCAGCCGACGAGGCGGCGCGCGAGCAGGAGACCGAGCAGGCCGAGGACGAAGCAGCCGACGAGCGTGGCGCCGAGGTAGACGATCGCCGTGCGTCCGGCGCCCTGGTCGAGCAGCCGGTACGTCTCGTAGTTGAAGGCCGAGTACGTCGTCAGGCCGCCGAGGAAGCCGGTGGTGAGCGCGGCGCGCAGGTTGACGGGGAAGCTCGACACGTTGAGGGCGACGTGCATGAGCAGGCCCATGAGGAAGCAGCCGGCGAGGTTCACGATGAGCGTCCCGTACGGGAACGTGGCCGGGAAGCGCCGCACGGCCCAGATGCCGACGAGGTAGCGCACGCCGCCGCCGACGGCGCTGCCCAGGCACGCGCAGAGGAAGGGTTTCACGCCGCGATAGTAGCGCCTGCGGCCGTCATTCCTTCCACGACATGCGCGGCGTCGCGGCGGGCTCGGCGAACGGGCCCGGGGCCGACGAGGTGCCGACGTAGTCGGTCCAGCGCGCCGGCGCCTGGTCGAGGTACGTCGACGCGAAGACGACCGTGCCCTGAGCGCCGGCGGTGCGCGCGTACTCGAGGCGGCTCGTGATCGCCGCGAAGTCCCACGCGCCGTCGTCGAGCGCGTGCATGCCGGCCCAGACGTGGCGTCCGGCGCGCGCCTCCATGAAACCGTCGAGGAGCTCCGCCCAGTCGGTGCACTCGCCGGGCTCGATCGGCCAGTAGATCATCGGGACGAGCGCGTCCATCGTGCCGGCCGCCAGCCACGCCCGCGAGTCCTGGTAGTAGTTGGCGTAGCCCTGGCTCGTGTTGCACCCGGGCAGCGGGCGATAGATGCCCCACACCGCCGCCGACAGCTTCGCGCGCGGGCGCACCTCGTCGGTGACCGCGTAGAGGTCGGCGACCATCGCGTTCACCTGCGCGCGCATGAAGTCGCCCCACGTGAGCCGCGGATCCTGGGCGCGCGCGGCGTCGAACGCGGCCTGCGTGACGGGGTCGCGCGAGTAGTCTGGCCCCGACGTGCGGATGCGATCGAGGTGGAGCCCGTCGACGTCGTAGCGCTCGAGCAGCTCGCGCGCGGTCGCGACGATGTGGGCGCGGGCCGCCGGGATCCCGGGCGAGAACCAGCGGTACTCGCTGTCGCGGCTCTGCCCCGTCGAGTCGACGGCGAGCCACTCCGGGTGCGCGTACAGCGGGTGCTGCACCGCGCCCTCGGCGGCGGTGAGCGGCTGCGACGCCGGCCACGCCGAGAGCACGTTGAAGTACGCGTGCACCTCCATGCCGTGCATCCGGCCGCGGTCGATCGCGACCTGTAGCGGATCCCAGCCGGGGTCGCGGCCGAGCACGCCCGTGAGGCGCTTCGCCCACGGCTCGTGCGTCGAGCGGTAGTAGGCGTCGCCCTCGCCGCGGATCTGGATGAAGACGGCGTTCATGTTCGCCGCCGCGGCGCGATCGATGATCGCCTCGAGGCCGGCGCGCGTGGAGTAAGCGAAGCGCGTGATCCACACGCCGCGCACCTCGCCCGCCGGCTCGGCGGCGTCGGGCTCCACCATCGCCGCGTCGACGTCCGCGCTCGCGGCGTCGACGCCCGGATCGTCGCCGGGCGGGGACGCACAGGCCCAGAACGTCGCGACGGCGGCGAGGACCGAGGGGGCGGCGAGCCGGGGCATCGCGGCCGACACTTGCACGGAGCCGGCCAGCGCGGGAGCCCGCAGGCTCCGACGACTTATGTCGGTCGAGCCGCCGACCTGCGATGTTCGGACTGCAAACGTTCGTGGGCAGCGTCGCCGGGAATCATCGTAGGGTAGGCCATGGCCGACCTCTTCTTCGAGAACAACGTCGAGGCGATCGAGGCGTGGAACACCATCCTCTTCGACAAGTTCGTTCGCTTCCGCGACGCGCTGACGGTGGGCCTCGGGCTCCACGGCGACGCCACGCTCGAGCGGCATCCGCCGCCGATCGGCGCGCGCGTCCTCGACCTCGGCTGCGGGTTCGGCGACACGACGCAGCAGCTCGCGCGCATGGTCGGCCCCACCGGGCTCGTCGTCGGCGTCGACGCCGCCCCGCGCTTCATCGAGTCCGGCCGTCAGGAGGCCGAGGCGGCGGGCCTCGCGCACGCGCGGTTCCTCGTCGCCGACGTGCAGTCCGACGACCTCGGCGGCCCCTACGATCAGGCCTTCGGCCGCTTCGGCACCATGTTCTTCGCCAGCCCGGTGATGGCGATGCGCAACGTGCGGAAGGCGATGCGCCCCGGCGGCCTCCTCTCGATGGTCGTGTGGCGCGCCAAGCAGGAGAACGCGTGGGTGTACGACGTCGAGCAGAAGGTGCTCGAGCTCATCCCGCACGTCGAGAAGGGCGATCAGGTGACGTGCGGCCCGGGGCCGTTCTCGATGGCGTCGCCCGACCTCGTCAGCGCGCAGCTCCTCGCCGCCGGCTGGGAGCGCATCACGTTCGAGCGCTTCGACGCCGAGATCCGCGTCGGCGCCACGCTCGACGAGGCGATCGACATCGCCATGGCGATCGGCCCGGCCGGCGAGATCATCCGCCTCGCCGGCGACGAGGGCCTGCGCAAGCAGGACGCCGTCGTCGCCGCCCTGCGCGAGCTGCTCGCGCCCTCCGTGCGCCCCGACGGCGTCTACGGCGCGTCGAGCTCGTGGATCGTCACGGCGCGCGCGCCTGCCTGACCCGGCGCAGGTCCGGGGTCACTCTGGATCAGTCGTAGTACTCGGCGCCGAGGTGCCCAGCGAGCGAAGCGAGCGTTCAACAATGACTCTGGGTGCCCGGGGTCTCAGGGGAGGTCCGGGGTCACTCTTCGTCAGTCGTAGTACTCCGCTCCGAGGTGGGTGATCAGATCATCGCCCTTGGTATACCGGAGCGTGTTCTTCAGCTTCATGAGCTGGATGAACAGGTCGTGCTCCGGGTAGAGCTGCTCCGACGGCGTCATCGGGCTCTTCCAGTAGAACGACAGCCACTCCTGCACGCCGTGCATGCCGGCGCGCTGCGCGAAGTCGACGAACAGCGCCAGGTCGAGGACGATCGGCGCCGCCAGGATCGAGTCGCGGCAGAGGAAGTTGACCTTGATCTGCATCGGGTAGCCGAGCCAACCGACGATGTCGATGTTGTCCCAGCCTTCCTTGTTGTCGCCGCGCGGCGGGTAGTAGTTGATGCGGACGACGTGGTCGAAGTGGCCGTAGAGGTCCGGGTAGAGCTCGGGCTGCAGGATGTGATCGAGCACGCCCAGCTTGGTGACCTCCTTGCTCTTGAACGACTCGGGGTCGTCGAGCACCTCGCCGTCGCGGTTGCCCAGGATGTTGGTCGAGTACCAGCCCTGGAGCCCGAGGAGGCGCGCCTTGAAGCCCGGCGCGAGGATCGTCTTCATCAGGGTCTGGCCGGTCTTGAAGTCCTTGCCGCCGACCGGCACCTGGTTCTTGCGCGCCAGCTCGATCATCGCGGGCGGATCGAGCGACATGTTCGGCGCGCCGTTGCAGTAGGGCACGCCGAGCTTGAGGCACGCGTACGCGTAGATCTGCGACGGCGCGATGTCGTCCGACGACGCGCGCAGGGCGGCCTCGAAGCTGGCAAGCGTGGCGTGGACCTCGGTCGGCTTCCGGTAGACCTCGGTCGAGCCGCACCACACGGCGACCATGCGGTCGCAGCCCTTCTCGGCCTTGAAGCGCTTGATGTCCTCCATCAGCTGCTCGGCCAGGTCCATCTTGGTGGCGCCCTTCTTCACGTTGGGCCCGTTGAGCTTCTTCACCCACGCCTGCTCGAACACGGCCGACATCGGCTTCACCTGCTCGAGCTCGTCCTTCAGCTGGTCGAGCAGCTTCTGCTCGAGCACGCCGGCGCGCGTCGCGGCCTCGTACGCGTTGTCGGTGAAGATGTCCCAGCCGCCGAACTCGATGTCGTCGAGCTGCGCGAGCGAGATGTACTCGTTGATGCGCGGGGTCTTCGCGTCGGTGCGCTTGCCGAGGCGGATCGTGCCCATCTGCGTCAGCGAGCCGATCGGCTTGGCGAGGCCACGTCGCACCGCCATGACGCCCGCGATGAAGGTGGTGGCCACCGCGCCCATGCCCGGCATCAGGATGCCGAGCTTGCCGGTGGCGGGTTTGACGTCGACGCCTTTCTTGAGTGCCATGGTGCTGCTGCTCCGCAGTGCAAGAACCGGGCGCTGGTCGGACCTGCGATTCAGGCGGACGTCGCGCCGAAAAGAGAGCCGGGATTACCGCAGGATCCGACGGCGATGCAAGCACGGATGGAGGCGTCCGCCACCCAGGCGGGTGGTGGATTTTCGCCAGGTCGACGGCGGTCTACCGGCTCCAGTTGATCGCGGTCGGGAGCTCGATGCGAAACGCTCCCATGAGCTCGAAGCCTCCGTCGGCGAGATACCGCATGCGGAGCCCGTACGGCATCGCCGTCAACGTGAGCTGCACGCCGCCGTCCCATTCGTTCGTGTAGGCGACCGCGCCGAGCCCGGCCGAGAACACCATCCAGTAGCGCTCGACCTCGAGGTAGAGCGGGCCGCGGTTCCACTCGCGGCTCCCGTCGGCCGCGTGATCGGTCTGGATCGGCGCCCAGCCGAGCGTCATCGCCCAGCCGGCCTTGCGCGGGAACGGGAGGTCCTTCGAGCGATGGCTCGTCGCGAGCGCCTGGTACGCGACGCGCACCTGCAGGTCGGCCTCGAACTCGGTGTGGGCCGCGTCGCTCGTCCGTCCGGTCGCCGGACCGAGCACCACGGCCGGGCCGATGTAGAGCTCGTGCTCGCCCGGATCCTCCGGCTCGACGTACCGCGACGGGTCGCCGTTCTCGCGCGGCGGCGGGGCCTCGAGGTGCACGATGCCCGGCGCGTTGACGTCCGAGCGGTAGCGTGGGCGCCACGGTTCGGCGCCCGACTTGTAGCGGCGCTCGCGGCGGTGGTCGGCGGCGATGCGCCACGTGGGCGCCGCGGCGCCGTCGACCTCGAGATCGAGCTCGAACGTGCCCGCGCGCTTGCCCTCGTTCCACGCGCGCTCGTTGTCGAGCTCGAAGGGCAGCCACACGTAGACGAGCGATCGCCCCTTCAAGGTGAGCGGCGCGGGCAGGGTGGCGGGCGCGCGCATCCCGTCGAGCACGAGCTCGGCGCGGGTGAAGCGCACGGTGCAGTCGCCGCGCGAGCGCAGCTCGACGGTGACGCCGACCCCGGTCTTGCCCGACATGCGGATGAAGCTGCGCCCGAGGACGCAGCCGGCCTCCAGCTCCGCCGGCGCCGTGAACCGCCAGCGCGGGTGCTCGCGGTACGCGCCGCCGCACGCGGCGACGAGCGCCGCCGTGAGCGCGAGGAGGTGGAGCGTGCGCACCGGCAGAGGAACGGCTCCCCGCTCCCCAGCTTACATGCTCACGACGCCCGGGCGCGGCACGTCCGCCAGCGCCGGCGCCATGACGAACGGATCGTCGGTCATGATGCCGTCGGCGCCGAGCGCGATGAGGCGCTTCGCCTCGGCCGGGTCGTTGATCGTCCAGAAGTCGACGCGCATCCCGAGCGCGTGACACTTGTCGATGAACCACCGGCTGCCGAGGGCGATCGGCCCGACGCGCACCGGCACCTGCGCCGCGTCGCCGACGAACGGCAGCGCCTCGATCACGCGCCGGGGCAAGGCGCACAGCGCGGCGACCTCGTTCTGCGCGAGCGCCGTCTCGCCGCCGTAGCCGCGCTGGCGCACGGCGAGCAGCGTGCGCGTCTGGAAGCTCGCGAGCGTCACGCGGTCCTCGGCCTTGAGCTTGCGGAGCAGGCGCAGGAGCGGCGCGACCATCGGCGGGCGCGCCTGCTTGATGTCGACGTTGATGCGCACGCCCGGCAGCTCGACGAGGAGCTCCTCGAGCGTCGGCGCGCGGAAGCCCTTGCCGAGGTGGGGGCGGCCGCCGTCGGGCGCGAGGAAGCCGTGGCCGAGATCGATGCGCTGCGCGTCGGCGAGGTCGAGGTCGCGCCAGCAGGCGCTCACGCCGCCCATGCGCGTCGCGTGCTCGTCGTGCGACACGAGCGCGTGGCCGTCACGGGTGAGGTGGACGTCGGTCTCGAGCGCGTCGACGCCCGGGATCTCGAGCGCGCGGCGGAACGCGGGCAACGTGTTCTCGGGCAGCTCGGCGGAGGCGCCGCGGTGGGCGTACAGGCGGAAAGCGTGGCTCACGCGCGTGCTACCTTACTGCGGATGGGTCGCCGCGTCGCAACCGTCGTGCTCGCCGTCTCGTCCCTGCTCTTGCCGGCCGTCGCCGCCGCCGGTCCCGCCTCGATCGTCAAGGGCGGTCCCAAGGCGGACAAGGCCAAGGTCGTGGCCGCGCTCGACGCCGCCGTCCGCGCCATGGGCGTCTGCTGGCGC
>JAIOII010000077.1 GCA_019912685.1 Kofleriaceae bacterium | reverse complement strand
GGCGATCGCGACGACGCGCACCGCCGCCAAGCTCGCGCCGCTCGCCGGGTTCGGCCTCGCCGACGGCGACGGCCTCGTCGTGGAGGGTGGCCGCTTCGCCCAGGCGGTACAGGCGCGCTGCGGCGGCGCCCACGTCATCCTCGACGCGGTCGGCGCCGCGTACTTCGACGAGAACCTGCGCGCGCTCGCGCCGCGCGGCCGCCTCGTCCTCATCGGCACGCTCGGCGGCGGCGGCGGCTCGCCACCGCCGATCGGCATGATGCTCGGCAAGCGCCTCACCGTGATCGGCACGGTCATGCGCGCCCGCCCGCTCGAGGAGAAGATCGAGCTGGCGCGCGTCGCGACCGCGCGCCTCGTCCCGCTCTTCGAGCGCGGCCTGCTCGCGCCGGTGATCGATCGGATCCTGCCCATGACGGCGTGCGCCGACGCGCACGCGCGCATGGAGCGCGACGAGAACGTCGGCAAGATCGTCCTGGCGTGGTGAGGCCCGGCCCGGCGCTTGCGGCGCTGGTCAGAGCGCGTTCAGGCGGCGCTTCGGTCCGGCGACCTCGGCGTCGATCGCCGTCTGCCGGTTCTGGTCGTCGACGAAGACCACGGTCGGCTGCCAGCTCTTCGCCTCCGCGGCGTCGACCTCGGCGAACGCGGCGATGATGACCTTGTCGCCCGGCTCGGCGAGGTGCGCGGCGGCGCCGTTGATGCAGATGACGCCGCTACCGTCGTCGCCGCGCAGCGTGTACGTCACGAGGCGCGTGCCGCGCGTGACGTTCCAGATGTGGACCTGCTCGTGCTCGAGGATGCCCGAGGCATCGAGGAGCTCACCGCTGATGGTGACCGAGCCCTCGTAGTCGAGATCCGCGTGGGTGACCGTGGCGCGATGGATCTTCGACTTGAACAGTTGGATGCGGTGTGACACTGGCTTCCTCCAGTCCCGGCCATGTGGTCCGGGCCATTGGTTGTCGTGACGGCGTCACCATAGCACGCCTCACCAGGCGTCGGTCTCGAGCCACAGCGGGACGACGACGACCTCGCCGCCGTCCACGCGCACCTTGTTCCGTCGGACCTCCATCTGAGCGCGGGTCAGGACGGCGTAGTAGGCGCTGACCGAGTAGTCGCCGGGCGAGAGGCCCACGACGTGGAAGCGGCCCTGATCGTCGGTGTACGTCTGCTCGGCGAGGACCTCGCCGTCGCGCACGACGGAGATGACGGCGCCGGCGAGGCGCTCGCGGCGCGTGTCGGCGACGGTGCCCTCGATCGTCCCGGTCGACGGATCGGCGCCCGGCGGCCGGTAGCGCCAGAGCGGCGCCATCGACGGCGCGTTGAGATCGATCGGCCCGTCGAGCGCGGCGCCGACGGCGAAGTCGAGGGCGGTGATGCGATCGTGCTCGATCGTCGTCGTCTGCTCGCCGATCGCGGACTCGTCGACGTATGCGTGCACCGTGTACGGGCCCGGCGGGAGGTCGGCGATGTAGTACGCGCCCGCGGCGTCGGTCACGCCCTGGACCGGCTCGAGCGATCCGGGGCGGCGGAGGACGACGCGCGCACCCTCGACGCCGACCCCGGTGCTCGCCGA